>JBOGNW010000168.1:0-27295 GCA_050747425.1 Candidatus Acidiferrales bacterium | reverse complement strand
CGGCAGTGCGCCCGAAGCCAGGCTGAAGGTGCGGGCTCCGGTTCCCCCGGTTGCTTGTACCGTCTGGTTGTAGCCCACGCCGGTCACGCCGTCGGGGACCGAGGTAGTGGTGATGTTCAAGGGCTGGGGTCCACCCCCGCCGCCTCCGCCACCTCCACCGCCGCAGGCCGGCAGGAACAGCAAGAGCAGAGCGGCAAGCGCGGCGGCCGAAAAACCCGCCCAGCCAACCCGCTGCTTGGCGTGAAGGTTCATCCTGTCACCCGGAACGCCGCCGGCCATCTCTCCCGGAGCCACCCCGGCTGCGGCTCGGGCAACCACAAGCGCGCGCTCTCGAAAATATCGAAACGGTCCGGTGTGCCGTTGACCACAATGTCACTGCCGGAAACCGTGCCACCGGCGGTCACGAGAATCGGGGTAGAGTCGGCGGGGTTATCGGTGGCGGACTCGGCCCCGTCAAAAAACTCGGGCGGCCCGGGCAAGGGAATCTGGGTAAGCATGGGCCCCACGCGGGAGCCTGCGACGAATCCGGGGTCAATGGATTCGATCTCCACCGTGTAGTCGCCGGTGGCCGGCGTGGCGGGAATCTCGTAGAAGCCGATGAGGGTCGGGTCGCGCGAGCCAAAAGAGTCGCCGCCCACATTCGTGCAAGAGAGGCCGATACAAGTAACCGATTGTCCGGGATTGCCTGTAAAGAGGTAGCCAGAGACCACTGAAACCGCGTTCCGCTTTGACTCGTTGACCGTCAGGGTCGCCGGATCATCCACCTGGCGGGCGATGACGTTGGCGCCCTGGAGCTGCGTCTGGCCATCGGAGAAGAAGATACGACCGTCAATTCTCCCAAAGGTGGTACTGAAGGTCCCCGCGGGGTACAGAAAAGAAATCCAGGCGATGTCGTCAGGGGCCAGGGGAGGCAAGCCGCTCGACACCCGAGCCTGGCAATGCAGAATGGGGAACATCAGCGGCAGACCGGCCGTATCATCGAGGGTGCAAGTCCCCACGCCCTGGCTGAGCACATTCAGGTTGATCTGGGAATGATCCAGGCCGGCGAAGTGCCCGAATTCGTGGGTAAAGGCCTGGTCGAATTCATCCGGGGTCAGTTCGAACGCCGGGTTGCCGTCAATCCACTTGCCGTTCAGAGCAGCGAAGCCGCCCGTGATGCGGTTGACGCCGCCGACGAAAGCAACGTCACAAGGGGAGGCAAAGCCGATGACGCTCGAGGGCTGGCCCAGAGCGCCAAACAGCGTGCCGTCGCGGTCGTAGATAATGGGGCTCTGCTTGCCAGCGTCAAGACGTTCATCGCCACAGGTTCCCACTACGGCGTTGTATTCGTTGACTGTGGTGACATCGCCATCGGTGAAGACCGCTCCCACCGACTTGATGTTCCCGCTGCTGGTGGGCGCGCGGGTGAAGCCAATGCTGGAGGTGGGAACGTCCTCCCAGACCTGAAACATGGCCGTCACGCGAGCATCCGCCTGGGCCTTGGTCAGCGTCCCGAGCGCGATCGCCGTGAGGGTAAGGGGGCCGTCGGTGCGATAGGGAATCTCAGTGGCCGTATTCCAGACGAAAGGCACGGCGTCGTTGAACCCCGTAGCGCTGCTGCCCACAATCAGTGGGCCGCCTGCGTAGGCCGGGCGCAGCCAGGCCAGGGTCGCAGCCCACACAGCGACGAGCACCAGCAAGAAGAGCAAGCGGCGGCGGGTGGGTCTCGGCATGGTCAGCTTTGCCCGGCGAGCTGGCGCACGAGGCTCTTGAGCTCGTCGAGAGCTATGGGTCCGCGCTGGTGTTTCTGCAACAGGCCGGCCGACCGCGGGGTTAAGACGACTCCCTTTTGTCGCATCTGGGAGTCCATCTCGCGGAAGAGGCCGCGGTTGTCAAAGCCGTTCACCGCCTGGCGGTTTCCCTGCGCGTCGCGCAGGATGCGAAAGCGCCCCTGCTGAAGGCCCACCGTGCTCGAGAGCCCGTTCTCGTTGGGTTGCAGCAGCAGCAGGAGAACTTCCTGCCCTTTGCGGTAGCCCAGCGCCGTGAGGGAGTCGCGAAAATCCCAGACATACTGGCGGAAAGTGAGCGTGGGGCCGGCCGAGCCTTTCCAGATCTCGCTGACCTGAAGGGTGACCACGACCGTATTGAGGTTCTGGAGCTCTGGGTGCTTTTCGCCCCGGGCATTGAGGACGCGGCCGAGGACGATGATATCCGCCTCCTCGACCATCTCGGCGAGGTTTTGCGGGACGACCATCCCGCCGCGCTGCGCCCCAGCGGGAGGCGCGCAAAGAATCAGCACCAGGGCCAGAGTAAAGGTGAAACGCAGTGAGCGAAGCTGACCCACGACTTATGTTTTCCCCTGGTGCGGCCCGCCGGAAGGAGTCACTTCCCTCTCTCCTTCCGCCCCCCTGGAAAATTCGATGCAGCCCGCTTCGTGACTATACTCCCAACCGCTACGTGGCTGTCAACCCGTTTCCCCGGGGAGCGGGCACCGCAACGGCCAACGGCGGCATCCAAGCTTCCAGGCCGGGGCAGCTTTTCCATAGACCAAAAGACAGCCCCTGCGCTAGAGTATTTCGCTTTGCCTTCGTTGGGAGCTGAGTGAAGATACCCGTGATCCTGCCCTGGTTGTCTGAACCGGTGCGACTTCAAACCCCGCGCTCCCGCTTGATTGCACGCGCGCTGCTCCCCCTCCTCCTGCTGGGGTTGGCAATGACCTTTTCGGGCTGCGGGGGTGGAGGAGGAACCCCGCCACCTCCAACACCCAATCCGCCGCGGGTCGTGAACCTCTTCGTGCCCGATGGCGTGGTCGGCCTCGCCTACTCGAACCAGCTCCTGGTGATTGCAGGGCAGGCGCCGATAACCTGGAGCATCTCGGCGGGCAGCATGCCGCCCGGCCTCGCCATTGACGCCAGCACCGGACTCATCAGCGGCACCCCCACTGCCGCCGGCACGTTTGATTTCACCGTACATGTGGTCGACGCCCTCGGCCAGCCCGGCAGGACCGTGGTTCTCCCGGTCAAAACGGTTAATACCTTCAGCGCCACGACCATCGGGAATTCTACTTTGTCCCTCATCCCCGACGCGCATGTGGGCCAGTTGGCCATCATCGTAGGAGGCTCCGGTACAGGACAAGAGCGTCAAATTACATCCAATACTTCCACTACGCTCACCGTTTCCCCTTCCTGGGACCCCATTCCTGACGCCACCAGCCTTTTCCAGATAAGCAAGATAGGCAAGGACTACACGATGGCCATCGGCGCCGCTTGCGACCCGGTCAACAATCCCGGGGCCTGCTTCGTCGAGCGGGTGAGCGTGGCCGATGACGGCAGCCAGGCCAACAGCGACTCCGGTACCCCGGCGGTGAGCGGCGAGGGCCGCTTCGTGGCTTTCACCTCCTTCGCCGACAATCTCGTGGCCGGCGACACCAACAATTTTGCTGACGTCTTCATCCGCGACCGGGTCTGCCAGAACACCGTGCGCGTGAGTGTTCCGGGCGGCGCCGGCCAAGCAGTGGGCGGCCAGAGCTTCAGCCCCGCCCTCAGCTCCGTCAGCAGCGGCATGCTCTTCGTTGCCTACGTGTCCGACGCCGTGAGCCTTTCGCCCGTCCTATCGGCGACTCCCGCCGACATTTTCAGCGCCACCACCATCGGCAACTCGACTCTGTCCCTGACCACCGACGCGCACATCGACCAGCTAGCCGTCATCGTGGGAGGCACCGGCACGGGGCAGCGGCGACGGATTACCGCGAACACGGCGACCACGGTGACAGTAGACCCCGCCTGGGACCCGGTGCCGGATGCGACCAGCGTCTTCGCGATCAGCAACGACACCAACGCCGGGCGCGACGTTTTCGTCACTGCGGTAGATGTGAGCAGTTGTCCCCCGGTCCCTGTCAGTACGGTGCGGGCCAACGTAGCCACCGACGGCACGCAGAGCACAACGAACAGCCTCAGCCAACTCCCCTCCATCAGCGCCAACGGCCTGGTGGTGGCCTACCAGTCCACAGCGACCAATCTGGACTCTACGGACTCCAATGGTCGGGCCGATGTTCTTGTCACGGAGCTCAGCTTCGCGGGTGGCACCCTGAACGTGGTGCGCACCCGCCGCGCCAGCCTCGCGCAGGGGCGCATCTCGCTGGGCGTCGGCCGTACCCAGGCCCTCATCAACAGTGAAACCACCATCGGCAACGATTCTCTGACCATGACCCCTGATGAGCACGTTGGGCGTGAGATACAGATCATCGAAGGCCCCCAAGGCGGTGAAATCCGGACCATCATCGACAACGACGCCACGACCTTTACTGTGAGTCCCCGCTGGACCGAGAGGCCCATTCTCACCAACTTCTTTCGAGTGGTGGCGCGAACCGATCTCACCGAGACCGTGACTCCGACTACGGCGGACATTTTTGACGCCACCCACATGGGCAACTCAGGTCTGAGCCTGGTCGCCGATGCCCATATCGCAGAGGAAGCGCAGATCGTCGGCGGCACAGGACTCGGACAGTTCCGCCAAGTGGTGGGCAATGACTCCACCACCTTGACCGTTACTCCCGCCTGGACAACCGTCCCCGATAGCACCAGCGTGTTCCGTGTGGTAGCGCGCACCAGTTTCCTTCCGGATGTCTTTAGCGACACAACGCTAGGCAAATCCACTTTCACCATGACCGCGAATGAGCACGTGGGTCAGATTCTGGAGATTGTCAGCGGGACGGGGGCCGCCCAGCGGCGCAATATCACCGCCAACGACGCCACTACGTTTACCACGAGCCCGGCCTGGGATCCCGTGCCGGACGGCACCAGCGCCTTCCGCCTACTACGTCAAGGCGCGGCGGAGAGCCTGCACGCCCACATGAGCCCGGACGGCACCGCGGTTCTGTTCGACGGCTCGAGCACGTTGTTGGAAGAGGACACCAACGGCGTTTCGGACGTCTTCCTCCATCAACTCGGCACCGACTCGACCGCGCGTGTCAGCCTAGATTCCTTTGGGAATGAGTCCAACTCGCTCAACAACGCTGTCGCGCTCAGCGGCGATGGGCGGCTGGCCCTGTTCCTCTCTCCAGCGACAAACCTGTCGGTGTCGGTGCCTCGTACGCCGGTCGAAACGGCCAGCGCCACGACGGTGGCTAATTCCAGTTTGGCGCTGGTTCCGGACGCCCACAAGGATCAGATTCTTGAAATCGTCCAAGGCCGCGCCAGAGGTCAGTCGCGCCGAATCACGGCCAATGACGCAACCAGCTTCACAGTGGAGCCGGTGTGGAGTCCCATTCCCGATACCACCAGCGTTTTTCAAGTCAACGACGATACCAATGGCGTGTCCGACCTCTATACTCACGACTTACAGACGGGCGAGACTCTGCGTATCAGCCGGACCAACGACGGCAGCCAAGTCGGGGGCGTGATGGACTCGAATGCCGACCTCAGCGCCAATGCCGTAGCGGCGGCCTTTTCCACCACAGGCGATAACCTTGTCGCAGGCGACGCCAACCTCGTCCGCGATATCTACCTGCGCAACCGCGACACCGACAACGATGGGATCCTCGATGAGCCCGGGGCCACTGCCACGGTCCGCCTCAGTCTCGCCCAGGGCGGAACCAACCCCAATGCCGAGTGCTTTGACCCTGCCATGAGCCTGGACGGCTCTACAGTCGCTTTCGCCTCCGGGGCCACCAACCTTGTTCCCGGCGACACCAACAATACCCGCGATGTTTTCGTTGCTAACACGGGTGTGAGCGACCCGCCCCTGTTCATCGTCACCCTCCTGCCAGCGGCGCGAGCAGGTCTCGGCTACAAGGCACAGTTGGCTGCCGTCGGAGGCAACCGTGCGCTGCATTGGGGCCTCAGCCAGGGTCGTTTGCCGACGGGTCTCGCGCTCGACCCGCTCACAGGTTTGGTAGCCGGTGTTCCGAAGCGCGACGGCCGATACACCATTACAGTCTCTGTGGTTGACGCCGGTCGTCCTCGCCGCCAGGCAAGCAAGACGCTTGTCCTGGTCGTCAACCCCTAGGCGGCGAGGTCTCCCTCGGGTAAGATTTAGAAATTCCCTTCCAGGGTGTTGCCGAACCAATGAAACGCTCGGACCTGCGGCGGCTTCTCGAGGAAACCATCCTGGTGTGCGATGGCGCCATGGGCTCACAAATTTATGAGCACCTGGGGCCTCTGCGCTGCGTGGAGGAAGCGAACCTTCTTCAGCCGGAAGCGGTTCTGCGGATTCACCTCAGCTACATCGAAGCCGGAACCCGCCTCATCGAGACCAATAGCTTCGGCGCCAACCGGCTCAAGCTGGCAGCCCTGGGATTGGGCGACCGTGTGGCGGAGATCAACCGCAGCGCGGTGAAGATTGCGCGGGAGGCCCGGGAGGCTTCGGGCGCAAGCGTGCTCATTGCCGGTTCCATCGGCCCGCTGGGACGCACCTGGCAGCGCGCCGAGCCTCTACTGCCCGAGACCGCGCGAGAAATCTTTCGGGAGCAAGCGGCAGCCCTGGAAGAACGCGGAGTTGATCTGTTCATCCTGGAGACTTTCCCCAGCGTGCAGGAACTGGAGTGGGCGGTGGAAGCCGTGCGCGGTTTTTCGCCCTTGCCCATCATCGCCCAGTTGGCCTATACGGAGGAAGGCAAGACGCTGGCCGGCGATGATGCGCTCGAAGCCACTCAACGCCTGCAGGCGCTGGATCTGGATGTCAGCGGAGCCAATTGCAGCATCGGCCCGCAAGACACGCTGGGCGTGTTGCGGCTCCTGACTCAAGTAGAGGGCGTCCGGCTTTCCGTGCAGCCGAACGTCGGCTTCCCGCAGCGAGTGGGAGATCGCATTGTCTATCCCCGCTCTACGCCCGCCTACTTTGCCGCCTTCGCCCGCGAGGCCGCGGCGCTCCGGGCCTCAGTAATTGGCGGGTGTTGCGGCACCACACCGGAGCACATTCGCGCCATTGCCGAAGCCGTCCGCGAGATCTCGCCCCGCGCAGCACGAAGTTCCTCGCGAGCAGTCTCGCTGGTTCTGCCGGAGAGGGAGCCCCCGCCGCCGGCTGAGACCGCAGAGCCGCAGTCGGGTCTTTACCGCAAACTGAAGGCCGGCCGCTTCGTGGTTTCGGTGGAGCTTGATCCCCCCAAAGGCGTGGCGCTCGACCGCCTTCTGGAAGCGGTCGAGTGTTTCCAGGCGTCCGGCGCCGTAGACGTCGTAGACATCAACAGCGGCACGCTGGCCCGCGTCGGTATGGACGCCATTCTGGTGGCGGGCGCCCTGGAGCGCGCCGGAATGGAAACTCTTCCGCACCTGACTACCCGCGACTTCAACATCATCGGACTGCAAGCGATGCTGCTGGGCGCCTGGGGTGTCGCCGGCGTGCGCAACATTCTGGCCATCACGGGCGATCCACCCATCCTGGGCGACCACCCCGAGGTCAGCGGAATTTATGAAGTGGATGCCGTGGGGCTGGTGCGCATCATCCGCCGGCTCAACCAGGGCTCCGATTGGGCCGGCAAGACCCTGGGCGGCGCGACGCGCTTTGCCATCGGGGTGGCGGTCAATCCCACCGCTGAGAACCTGGAGGAGGAATTGCACCGCTTCCACTTGAAAGTCGAAGCCGGCGCGCACTTTGCGATGACGCAGCCCATTTTTGATCCCGCCGTCTGGGAGAAATTTCTCCAGCGCCTGGGCGGCCGCCCGCCCATCCCGCTATTGATCGGCCTCTGGCCGCTCACCAGCTACGCCCTGGCTTTGCGGCTCAATAACGAGGTTCCCGGCATCGTGGTGCCAGAGCCGGTTCTGAAGCGGCTCCAAAGCGCCGGCAGCGAGGCCCGCGCCGAAGGCTTTCGCCTGGCTCGGGAGTTGTTCGCCTGGGCGCGCAGTTCCGAGAGCCGGGCCGCCGGGGCCTACATCATCCCGCCCTTCAAGAAGTATGAAGAAGCCCTTGAGGTCATTTCCCCTTAAGCCGGCTTGAATTTGCGGGAGACAATGGCCTACCATCGCGGGGTTCAGGTTCCTCGGAGAGTTCATGAACGGAAATGATTGGGTGCGGCGAATTCTGGCAGTCGTTCTTTCTCTCGGGTTGGTCTTCGGCATCTACCTGGCGGGGGCCCGTGCTGTGGCCCAGTGGAATTTCCTCCGCGATCCCCCGGAGGGACTGCAACGGGCCATTTCCTGGGACTCGCGCAATCCCATGTATTACACGGCCCTGGCGCGGGTCGAGGAGCGGTCGCTTCAGGGAGCAGACCCACAAGAGCTAATTCGCCTCTACGAGAGGGCTGTGCAGTTGAGTCCGGCGCGCGCCCGTTACTGGGCCGACCTCGGCGGAGTCTACGAGATGGCCGGCCGGCAGCAGGATGCCCAGCGCGCCTACGAGCGCGCCCGCGAGCTGTTTCCCAATTCTCCCGACATCAACTGGCAGCTGGGAAATTTCTATCTTCGCCAGGGAAACGTGGACGATGCCCTGCCCGCCTTTCAGCGAGTCCTGCTGGGGAATCCCTCCTTGTGGCAGACGACCTTCGACCTGGTGTGGCGAGCGGGAGCCGATGACAATTTGATCTTCGAGAGGATGATGCCGCCGGAGGCCAGCGTCTACCTGCGCTGTCTGAACTACCTCGGCGAAAAGGGGCGCTTGGACGCGGCCGGGCAAGCCTGGAAGCGCTTGCTGGCTCTGGGGCAGGCCTTTGAGCCCCAGGCTGCCTTTCCCTACCTCGACGCCTTGATCCGCGAGAAGCGGGTCGAGGAGATGACAGCCGTCTGGACGGCGTTGGCCGAGCACCATCCGCAACGCATGGCGCGCGGGACCGGCTCGGACCTGATGAACAACGGCGCCTTCGAGAACGAGATCCTGAACGGAGGCCTCGATTGGCGGGTGCAGCCGGTCGAAGGCGTCATCGTCAGCGTGGACACTTCCACTTTCTTCGATGGCACCCGTTCGCTCAAACTCCGCTTTGACAGCACGAGCAACATGGACTATCACAACGTCTACCAACTCGTCCCGGTCCGCCCCAATAGCTTCTACCGTTTCATGAGTTATCTGCGGGTGCAGGACATCACTACTGACAGCGGCCCTCGCTTCCAAGTGCGCGACGCCTACGACCCCTCGCGGCTTTCGCTTCTCACCGAGAGCATGACCGGTACGGCCATCTGGGAGCCGCAGATGCTGGAGTTTCGCGCCGGGCCGGAGACGCACCTTCTCCAGATCCGCCTCGTGCGGCTGCCGAGCAGCAAGATTGTTAATCAAATCTCCGGCCTGGCCTGGGCCGACCGCGTTTCGCTGTCTGAAATAAAATAACCCTGCCCACCAACGTTTCTTGCCGCCGTCTCCAGGGAACACCATAATGAGCCGCGAGGAGTTCGTGTTGCCTTGAGCCACCTCAGCGTCATCATCGTTAGCTACAACGTGCGCGAGTACCTGCGCGAGTGTTTGCAGTCAGTTTTCGGCCGCACGGATGGACTGACGGTTGAGGTCTGGGTGGTGGACAACGCCTCCCGCGATGGCTCGACCGCTATGGTGCAAACCGAATTTCCGCAAGTGCGCTTGATCACCAACAGGGCGAATCTCGGATTTGCGCGCGCCGCTAACCAAGTCCTGCGAGAGGCGAAGGGCGACTACGTACTCCTCCTCAACCCGGACGCGCGCCTGCTGGACAACAGCCTGGCCGCTCTAGTCAATTTCCTGGAACAAAAAAGCGAAGTGGGTGTGGTGGGCGGCGCGGTGTTCAATCCTGACTGCTCGCTCGATCCCGCCTGCCATCGTGGCCTGCCCACGCCGCTCGCCATGGCGGCCAAGGCGCTGGGCCTCGACCGTCTAATGCCGTCTAATCGCACCCTGGCCCAGTGCAACATGCTGTGGCTGCCCCCCGACCAAGAAGCCGAAGTCATTTCCGTCTCGGGCGGCTTCCTGATGACTCGCCGGAAGGTGCTGGAGTCCATTGGCCTGCTTGACGAACGCTTCTTTCTCTACTACGAAGACAGCGACTTCTGTGACCGGGCCCGCGAAGCCGGCTGGAAGGTAATTTTCTATCCCGAGGCCAAGGTCGTTCACCACAAAGGAGCGAGTAGCAGGAACAATCCCCGCCTGGCGCGGCTCGTTTTCTGCCGTTCCTACTTGGCTTACTACGACAAGCACCTCGCCCGCGGCCGCTTGAAACGCTGGCTGGTGCACTTTCTGGTTTGTCTCTACAGCGGCTTCGACCCCCGGCTCAAGGCCACGCCAGGAGAGATTACTCAGCTCTTTCAAGACAGCGGCGGCGCGGCTTGAAAGGCCTCAGCCCGCGGCCTGCTGGTAGGCTTCCAGGGTTTCGCGGGCCGTTTTCTCCCAGGTGAAAAGCTGGGCACGGCGCAGACCTCTTTCCCGCAAATCTTTTCGCAGCATCTCCTCCCCTAGAACTCTTTGCATCGCCGTCGCCAGTTGTTGGACGCTCCTCGCGTCCACCAGCAAGGCCGCCTCGCCCACCACCCCCGGCAGGGAGGAAACGTTGGAGGTAATCACCGGAACCCCGCAGGCCATCGCCTCTAGTACCGGCAGACCAAATCCTTCGGCCAGCGAGGGGTACACAAACACCTCGGCCGCACTGTAGAGGGCGGGCAGTTCTGCTTCCGGAACATATCCGGGGAAGAGGACGTGGTTTTTGAGGCCGAGGGTTTCCACGACGCGCAGGAGCGGCCCATACTTCCAGCCGAAGGGGCCAGCCACCACCAGCGAATAATCGCCGTGGAGGTCCTTCAGCTGAGCGTAGGCCCGCACCAGGGTTTCCAAGTTCTTGCGTGGCTCAATCATTCCGACGAAAAGTAGGAACCGCCTGTCCAATCCATACTTTTTTCGGATCTGAGAAAGAGTGGCTTCGTCCGCAACGGGGCGAAAGGCCTCGCTCTTTCCGAGATGGATGACTTTGACTTTTTCCGGCCGCACTCCGACCAGCCGGACCAAATCTTGCCGCGTGCTCTCGGAAACGGTAATCACCAGCCGCGAGGCCCGGGCGCAGAGCGGAATCAGGGCTTTGAAGTAGCGTCTCTTGGCGAAGGTGTGCACTTCGGGCAGGGAAAAGAAAGTCATGTCGTGAATGGTGGTCACCCGCGGGCAGGCCCCGGCTAACGGAACCACAAAACCGGGCCCGTGAAATAGCTCCACGCCCCGCCGCCGCAGATCCTGCGGCAAGAAAGTCTGCTCCCATAAAACTCGCAAGGGTCGAGGCAAACCGCACCGAACTAGCTCGAAGGATGGCCCAAGTCCCTGGAAATGAACGGCGCTTTCGTCGGAAACATAAAGCGTGTAGCGATGCCGGGCGTCGAGCTGCGCCAGCGCCGCCACCAGGTTTGTCACGTAGGTCGCGGTTCCGTGAAGCCTCCGGTGCACCATGAGGGTGTTGATGGCGATGTGCATGCTAGTGGCCGGGGAAGGCCGCGGGCATCAGGCCGGCGTCCGGCCGGCGGGCTCGGGCGCCGCGGCCCGAGTGTCGGGGTTGGAAGCCAAAGCAGCCGCGGCGGAGTTCTGCGGAGGCCGGAAGGCGATGGGGAATGCCTCGAAAACGCGGTAGATTTCTTTTACGTCGTTTTGCTCAGCAGCGCGCCGGAGACGGAACAGCAATTGATCCATCCCATCCACGGGGCCGGAGCGCTCGGAGCACACGGCAAAGATTCGGGGATGCTGGGTGGGCGCCAAGGTCTCCCCTTCCCCAATCAATTCTTCGTGCAATTTCTCTCCGGGGCGGAGGCCGATGGTCTCGACGCGAATGTCCTGGCCGGGGCGCAAGCCGGCCAGTTCAATCAGGTCGCGGGCGAGGTCAGCGATGCGGATGGGGTCTTTCATGTCGAGCACGTAGGTGCCGCCGTTTTCTCCGCCCAGCAAGCCCACGCAAGTGACCAATTGCACGGCCTCGGGAATGGTCATGAAATAGCGGCTCACCTCTGGATCCGTCAGGGTCACCGGTCCGCCGGCGGCAATCTGCTTCTGAAAGAGCGGAATCACGCTGCCCCGGCTGCTCATCACGTTGCCGAAACGAACACAGGCAAACCGCGCCTTCCCCGGCTGACACTGGCTCTCAACCAGCAGCTCGCCCAGCCGCTTGCTCGCCCCCATGATGCTGGCCGGGCGGGCGGCCTTGTCGGTAGAAATAAAAACGAACAGCGAGGCGCCGTGAGCGACGCCTTGCTCGAGCAGATTCACGGTGCCGAACACGTTATTGAGAACTGCTTCCGAGGGATTGGACTCCATCAACGGGACGTGCTTGTGGGCAGCGGCGTGGAAGACCAGCTGGGGACGAAACTTCTCGAAAAGACTGCGCAGCCGTTCCGGCGAGCGCAGGTCGGCCACCAGTAGCTCGATCGGTGGCGCCGTCGACAGGCGGGAAAAATAGGTGGACAACTCGTAGAGCCCATTCTCGTCTTTGTCGAGCAGCAACAGGCACTCCGGCTGTAAGGCGGCCAGTTGCCGCGCCAGCTCGGATCCGATGGAGCCGCCGGCGCCCGTGACCAGGATGCGCTTGCCCCGGTAGCAGGCCGTCAACTCGTCCGGATTGCTCAGCGGCTCGACCGCCTCGCGCCCCAGGAGCTCTTCCATACTGACCTGGCGCAGGCGGCTGACCTGCACTTCACCTTCCATCAATTCCTCGAGGGCCGGCACAATCAGGGTTCGCACCTCGAGGCCCTCGCACAGCCGCCAGATGCGCTTGAGAACCTCGCGACGTGCGCGCGAGAAACAGATGACGACTTCGTTCACGCCTTGTTGCTCCACGGCCTGCCGCAGTTGGCTGACCGTCCCTACGACCGGCACGCCGGCCACGACGGCCCCGGCCTTTTTGGGATCGTCGTCCAGAAAACCCACGACCTTCCGATCCGGCCGCGGCGCCAGCATGTTCGCGGCCGCCGCCCCCGCTACACCCGCTCCCACCAGCAGGACCCGCTTGACCTCTTGCCAGCCCGCGGCCGCGTGCAGCTGCCGCTGATACAAGATGCGGCGCAGCAGGCGCACGCTCAAAGACCCGGTGAACGACAGCAGCCCTTCAATCAAGATGATGCTCAAGGGAACGCGCAGGGCCGCCAAAGTGGCGGGCAGGAATAGGCGCAACGCCAGAAGAATCGCAGAAAAAGTCGCAAAGGGGCGCACGAGCTGAAGCGCATCCACAATGCTCACGTAGCGCCACATCCGCCGGTAGGTCCCGAACAGGTGGTTCGTGCCCAAACGACCCGCCACCACCACGGGCAGCCAGCCCCACATTTGCGAGACGATTTCGGGAGGAATCGCTCCCTCGAAGCGGAGCAGGTAGGCCGCGCCGAAGGAAACTCCGACGATGAAGCCGTCGATGACGTACTGGTTCGGCTTGGCGTAGAGGTTGAATTTCACTGTGCCTTAGCCCCGTGCTTAGGCCTGCTATTCTAGCTGAGACTCCCCTTCTCCGACCTCACGCGATCGGCTGCCCTACCCTCGAGCCGCCTGACAACCAGCGTCAGACCTACAAGAACCAAGAATAGTAATACAAGGATCCCCAGGCGCGCCGCCTCGGACTCGGACTCTTGAAGGTAGGCCAGCGCCAAGGCCCACGCCAGGGCGTGCAGTGCCAGGTAGAGGCCCGTTACCTGCGCGTGCGAAAGCCCGGCTTGCACCAACCGCTGATAGAGATGGCTGCGATGGGCGCGGAAAATGTTCTCTCTGCGCCGCAGGCGTCGCAACAGCGTGTAGCCGCTGTCGAAAAGATACACCGAACAAACCAGCAGCAGCGCCACGAGTGTGTCCCCGGGACGAAGCGACGCGTCCGCCAGCGCAACGACCAGCATCGCCAGGAGCAGCCCCAGAAATAGGCTGCCGGTGTCGCCCATGAAAGTCCGCGCGCGGGGAAAATTGTGCGGCAAGAAGCCCAGCGCGCTTCCCGTCACAAGTAAGGCCACCAGGGCCGCGGTCTGGTTCCCCTCCAAGGAAGCGAAGCACAAAAAGAAAAGCCCGTACAGGAATGCGGTGCCGCCCGCCAAGCCGTCAATGCCGTCCATAAAATTGAAAATATTAGCGAAGCCCGTCAGCCACAGGAGCGTCAGGGGAATGGCCAAGATACCAAACGGAATCAGCCCCACGAAAGGCACCGCGATGACTTCTAGCCGCCAGCCCCAGGCGACCACCGCCACTGCAATCACTACCTGAAAAAGATACTTAGGAGCAGGAGGCAACCCTTGCCAATCGTCGTAGAAGCCGAGGACGGCCATGGCGCCGCCGACAAGAATGACGAAAATCATCTCGCGCCCGTCCGGGCGAAGCGGGGCCAGCCCCAGTCGCGCCAAAAGCCAGGTCAGCAGGAAGGTCACCATAAACCCCGAGACGATCCCGATGCCGCCCACCCTCGGCATCGCTCTCGTGTGCGAGCTGCGCGGATTGGGCAAATCCAGGATGCGGCGCCGGACAGAGAAGCGAATGCTCAACGTGGTCGCCGCGTAGGCCACGGCCGCGCTGAGAAAAAAGGGCAGCGCGAAGGTGATTGTGTCGTTCAATCTCGTTAGCGGACAGCCGACCGCGACCAGACCGGAGAACCCGTGTGCCCGGCGCGCAGGGCGGCCATGGTCTGCTCCCAGCCTTCGGCCAAACCCATCTGCGGCGCAAACCCGAGCTCGTTCCGAATTCGCTCCGCTCCCACGGCGACATCCTCCAAGAACTTGTCCACTACAGTCGTCAAGCGGAAGGGGTGGCCCAGCAGCCTCGGGGCAAGGTCGGCCATCGCTGCCAGCCAGCGCACGGGTTGGGCCGGAAGAGAGATGCGAGGCGGGCGGCGTCCAATGGCGGCGCAGATGGCCTCGATGATTTCCCGCTGCAAATGGATTTTTCCGTCACTCACATTGTAAATGCGGCCAGCGGCCTGGGGATGCCGCGCGGCGAGCAGGGCGGCGCGGGCGGCATCGCTCTCGTGCATCAGGGTGCGGCGGTTTTGCCCGTTCCCGAGCGGCAGAAACAGTCCGAGTCGCAGAGCCTTTACCAGTTGGGCATAGTTCCCTCGCATGCGGTGCCCGTAAATGGCCGCAAAGCGCAGAACCACCGCCGGCGGCGCCTCCGCCGACGAACGCCGGGCCGACAAGACTACCTCTTCTCCTGCCAGCTTGCTTTCGGCGTAGAGGCTCTGCGGGTTGGGAGCGGTGGTTTCATCCACGGTACGCCCCCGGCTGGGCCCGTAAACGCCGATGGAGCTGAAATACACCAAGCGTTCGACGCCGGCGGCCCGGCAAGCTTCCACCAAACGACGCGTGGTTTCGACATGCAGCTCCCAGTAGTCGGCCCGCAGCGCAGAACTGGGATTGGGAACGTGTACCTTGGCCGCCAGGTGAAATACAAAGCGGGCTCCGGCGACCGCGCGCTCGAGAAAATCCGGATCGCGAATATCCCCCGGATAGAATTCAGTTTCCGGGGGCAACACGCCCGCGACCGGCGCCCGTCGGGCCACCACCCGCACAGCGAAGCCCGATTCATGCAGGTGGCGGACAAGCTCGGGACCGACGGAGCCCGTTCCCCCGGTGACCAGGCAGAGCGGCTTTTGCATTTCTAGCTGCGCCCCATGCCGTAGTAATGGAATCCGACGTTCTTGGCGCGGCCGGCGTCAAAGACGTTGCGGGCATCAACGAGAACCGCGCCGCGCATGATCCGTTTGACCTGAGCCAAATCCAGATTTCGGAATTCGTTCCATTCCGTGGCCACGACCAGCGCGTCACAGCCTTCGACCGCTTCCAGAGAGTCGGAGCAATAGCGCACCCGGTCGGAGGTGAGCACCGGTCGTGTGGTGGGCAGAGCGGCCGGGTCGAAGACGCGCAGGGAGCATCCTTCGGCCAGCAAGGCTTCGCAGATCTTGAGCGGCTGTGACTCGCGCACATCGTCGGTCTTGGCTTTGAAGGAAAGTCCGAGGATGGCAATCGTCTTTCCTTCGAGTGAGCCCAGGCCGGCCTTCAGCTTCTCCAGCACGCGGCGGTGCTGGGCGGCGTTCGCGGCCAGAGCCGCCTCGACGGTTTTGAGTTCCGTCCCCTGCTGGCGGGCAATCTGGGCGAGCGCGCGCGCGTCTTTGGGAAGACAGGAGCCGCCGAAACCCGGGCCGGGATGCAGGAACTTGGAGCCGATGCGGGGGTCGAGGCCCAGGGCGCGAGCAACGACGTGCACGTCGGCGCCTTGCCCGATGGCGTCGCACAGGTTGGCCAGCTCGTTGATGAAAGATATTTTCAGGGCGAGAAAACCATTAGAGGCGAGCTTGATCAGTTCGGCCGTCTCCCAGGTGGTGAAGACAAATGGGGTGGCGATGAGGTAAAGCGGCCGGTAGATTTCCTCCATGATTTTGGCCGCCTGCGAGGATGGGGTTCCGATGACAACGCGATTAGGATGAAAAAACTCTTCCACGGCCGAGCCTTCACGAAGGAATTCTGGATTCGAAACGACCTCGCAGTGCAGCGGTGGACGAAGGGTCTGGTTCAAGCGAGCCTCGAGCTGCCGGGCGGTCCCCACAGGAACCGTGCTCTTGATGACCACGACTTTGGAGTCGTTCAGAGCGCCGGAAATAGCGTCGGCGGCTGCCCAAAGTTGGCTAAGGTCGAGCGTTGCGTCGGGCCGGCCGCCCGTAGGCACCGCGATGAAAATTACGGAGGAATCGCGCACCGCGGCGGCGGGGGCGGCGGTGAAGCGCAAGCGGCCGCGCTCGAGGTTGCGCCGAACCAATTCCTCCAGCCCGGGCTCGAACAGAGGGACTTTCCCGCCCTGCAAGAGCTCGATCTTGTGGACATCAATGTCGGCGGCCGTGACCGTCAGCCCGAAGTCGGCCAACCCGGCGGCGGCCACCAGCCCCGCATACCCCGCTCCGATTACGGCAATGCGCACGTTGGTGATTTCCTCGCCCGCCCGCGGACGGCATTTGCAAGCCAGCGCGCGGCACGGTACAGTCTCACTTCCTTTGTACGCGAGAAGATGCTTCGATGCGAATCCTCCTTACCGGCGCGGCTGGTTTTATCGGCTCCCATATCGCCGAAGCCTACCACCGAGCCGGCCATCAAGTCATCGGACTCGATAACCTCAGCACCGGCCGGGCGGAAAATCTGCCGTCTGAGATCCCCCTCTGGAAAGCCGACCTGCTGGATGAGCGGGAGCTGGAGCGGCTGTTTCGCGAATTTCGCCCCGAGGTCATCAGCCACCACGCCGCGCAGGTGAACGTGCGGCTCTCCTGGGAAGAACCGCTGGCCGACGCGCGCGCGAACATTCTAGGAACGCTGGCGTTGCTGCGCCAGGCGGTGCGCGGGGAAGCCCGGCAAATCATTTATAGCTCGTCGGGGGGAGCTATCTACGGCGAGCCGCTGCGCCGGCCGGTGGCCGAGGATCATCCTATTCGTCCGCTCTCGAACTACGGGGCAAGCAAGTACGCCGGGGAACTTTATCTCGAGGCGTTCAACGCCTCGGCCGGTCTCGCCTATCTGATTCTGCGCTATCCGAACGTGTACGGCCCGCGGCAGAACCCGGGCGGCGAAGCCGGCGTCGTGGCTATTTTTACGACGCAGTTGTTGCAGGGGGCGCAGCCGCGAATCTTCGGAGATGGGACCAAGACCCGGGATTACGTCTATGTCAGCGACATTGTGGAAGCGAATCTGCGCGCCCTGGACTACAGGCAGTCGGGCGCGTTCAATCTTGGCTGGGGAAAAGAAATCACCGACCGGGAAGTGTTCGACGTAGTGCGGCGCGCGGTCGGTTCCTCGACAGAGCCTGTGTACGACCAGAAACGCCCCGGGGAGATAGAGCACATCTGCCTCGACGCCAGCCGCGCGCGCAGCCAGCTCGGTTGGGCGCCGCAGGTGGCGTTTCAAACGGGCGTCGAGCGCGTGGTGGAGTACTGGAGGCAACGCGAGCTCAGCGGCTCGCGGACCCAGCGGCGGGGGCCGCTGGGCTGAGCCTGCAAGGCCTAAGCTTGAGCCGGGGCAGACAAGAATGTCTGCCCCACCAACGGATCATTGGGGCCCCGAGCGCAATAGGTCCTCGTACAGCCGCTGCGTTTCGGAGAGCATTCGTTCCAGCGTGAACTCCTTCAGGGCGCGCTCGCGTCCCGCCCGCCCCATCCGCTGAGCGAGCGCCCGGTCATCGAGCAACTGGCGGATGGCGCGGGTCAAGGCTACCGAATCGCCGGGAGGGACTAAGAGTCCAGTCTTTCCGTCCTCAACGAGCTCCGAGACGCCGCCGACGCGAGTCGCCACCACCGGGAGGCCGGCGAACATCGCTTCAATAACAACCAGGGGCAACCCTTCCCACTGCGAGGGCAGGACGAACATCTCCGCACTGGCCAGGAGGCTGGGAATATCCACCCGCTCTCCGGTGAAGATGACTCGTTGCTGCAAGCCATTCTCTGAGGCGAATTGTTCTACTTGACGGCGCAAGGGCCCGTCGCCCACCCAGAGCAGGACGAATCCTTGTCCGGGCAATTCACGAAGGGCCTTGAGTAGCGTCAAGGGAGCTTTCTGAGGTTCGAGGCGGGCCACCGTGATGAGGAGGCGTTTGTCTCCCACGCCCAGTTCGCGCCGCACACTCTCGTCGGCGGCGTGAAGATAGGGTTCGGGATTGATGCCATTGCGGATTGTGGCGAGCTTGTCGCCGGCGGCAATGCGATAGCGGAGGGCAAGCTGCCGATCGTATTCCGACACGCAGATGATTTTTGTGGTGTGCCGCGCCGCCCAGCGCTCGAGAGCGGGACCCACGAGGCGCCGCCACCGCGCCGTGCCTTCCGTGAAGAGCCAACCGTGGGCGGTAAAGATGACTACCGGGACGCCTGCCCAGCGGGCAGCCAGGCGGCCCAAGAGGCCGGCTTTGGTGCTGTGGGCGGACACCAGGTCGGGGCGAAGTTGCTGCATCAGCCGCGTGAGACCTCGCACAGCGCGTAGGTCAGCTAGCGGGGCGATCTGCTCTACCAGCCCCGGAACAATACTGACGGGCACCCCGAGCGCGAGGGCCTTTTCGGTCAGCCAGCCCGGCCGGCCGGTGGCCAGATGAAAAGAGAAAGCATTCTGCAATCCCGCCATCAGATTCACGAGATAGACCTGGGCGCCCGCCAGGGTGGGGCGGGTGATGACGAAGAGAATTGTGGGTTTCCTCATCTTGGGTCTTTCGAGAGTACGGAAGAAAACGGCAGGGTACACTTCGGTTGCGCTCAGTGCAAGCGGGCCCCTGCGCTGCCTAAGCATGTGGCGAGGTGCGGCCATCTGTGAGAACATACGCCGTGCTGCACGCCGGATGAGTTGGTGATCGCCTCAGGCATCCCCATTCCCGATGAAATGACGCCTCCCCTGGGGGAAGTGCAACGTCAGCCGCTGAAACGGAATTTTGCCTGGACGGTGGCGGGCAACGTCATCTACGCCGGCTGCCAGTGGGCGATGCTGGTGGCCATTGCCAAGCTGGGCACGGCGGAAATGGTGGGGCAATTCGCGCTGGGGCTGGCGGTTTCGGCACCGGTTTACATGCTGACGAACCTGAATCTGCGCGCTGCGCAGGCGACCGATTCCCGCCACGAGTACCGGTTCGGCCACTACCTGGCGGTGCGTCTGGCGGGAACGCTGGTGGCCCTCACCGTTATCGCTGCCATCGTTGGTTTCTCTCGCTACCGGCGGGAAACCGCACTGGTCATCGCGGCGGTGACGCTGGCGAAGGCTTCTGAAAGTGTCAGCGACCTGCTCTACGGGTTGTGGGAAACCCGCGAGCGCTTTTCCTCGGAAGCGGTGGCGCTCATCGGGCGCGGACTGGGGGCGGTGATCGCGCTGGGGGTGGCGCTCTTCCTGACAAAAAATCTCATGCTGGCCGTGCTGGCCTATGCCGGCTGGTGGGCGGCCTGGCTGTTGTCTTACGAGCGAAGCACGGCAAAACACATTCTGGCCAGCGGCACAGCGCCGGAGGCGCTTCGTCCGGCCTGGGAGCCCCAGCGGCTGAAAGAGCTGGCGGTGCTTTCCTTTCCACTGGGCGCGGTGATGCTGTTGATCTCATTGAACGCCAACATCCCTCGCTATTTGGTGGAGTACTACTGGGGCGAGGCGGCCCTGGGATACTTCGCCGCGCTGGCCTACATTCAAGTGGCGGGCACGATGGTGGTCAATGCTCTGGGGCAGTCGGCGGCGCCGCGGCTGGCCCACTATTACCTTTCCGACCGGAAGGCCTACGTACGGCTGCTGGGGCGGATGGTGGCGTTCGCTGCCCTTCTGGGGTTGAGCGGGGTAGGCGTGGCACTGGCGTTCGGAAAGCCGCTCTTGCGGTTGTTGTACCGCGCCGAGTATGCCGCCTATGCGGACGTGTTCGTCTGGGTGATGGTGGCGGGAAGCGTTCTGTACATGGCGGGAGCCGTGGGGTTCGCTTACACGGCTACGCGACGCTTTCGCTCCTACCTGCTGCCGTTCGGGCTGAACACGCTGGTGGGGACGGTGGCGGCGCCGTTCTTGGTCAAGGCAGCCGGGCTGACGGGAGCGGCGCTGACGGTTCTGCTGGTCGCTTCCGGGCAGCTTCTGGCCACGGCCCTCTTGCTGCGCAGCGCCTTGGCGGAGAAGCGCCCAGCGGCGTGAGCCGGCTCTGGCCGGTTGGGGGTGTTCTTCTCAAGTCGCGGGCGAATTGCTACACTGGCGTGACGCGCATGCTTTAGTGACACGCGCACGAGAGTTCGATCTTTGCGAATACGGCCGGAAAACCTGGCGAATACAACGAGACCCCTGGCATACCGATCCGCGGCGCGGGTGAACCAGCGCGCGGCGTCGGTGAAGTCGCCGCGGCCGCAGGGAAAGGATTACCTCCTCGCCGCTGCCGTAACCGGTGTGATCGCGCTTTTGTTCATGGCGTGGAAATCCGACACGATTCATTGGTTTCTCCTGCCGCTGTTCGCCTGCGGAGTGCTGGCGGGCGTTGACGTCGTGCGCTGGGTTCGGGGACGGCTCGACACCTTTGACCCCAAAGCGGTGGTGGGACTGATAGCCTTCTACGGCTTTTTCATGGCGCCGCTGCTTCACGTTGCCTGGGATCGCTACGGGGTTCTCGGCGACCTAGATGTGTCGGGTGATTGGCGGTACTGGCTGGGGGCGATGGCGGGGCTGAACGCCCTGGGGCTGCTCTGTTATCAGATGGCGCAGAGTTTTTTCTATGCGAGGACGAGTCCGGCCCGGCTGAAGCTAGAGATCAACCCTAAGACTTTTCCCCTGGTTGTCCTCTACACCCTGGCCCTCTCCATCCTGGGTCAACTGTATTTCCTCTGGCAGGTAGGAGGCTTCGAAGGGTTGATCCGGCTGAAGGAAACCGACCCCGAGGCCTTCCTGGGGAAAGGGTGGTTGCTGCTCTTCGCCTGGCCGATGACGATTGTGTCCTTTATTGCCGTCACCTGGCTGATCACGCAGAAGCGTTCGGAGGGGAGAGGCCGGCTGCTTCTCGGTCTGGCGTTGGTGGGCGTGTTCGGGGTAGCGCATTTCTTCCTGCTGGGTTTGCGCGGAAGTCGCTCTGAGACCGTTTGGGCGCTGTTCTGGATGGGAGGCATCCTCCACTATCGCTTCCGGAAGATGTCGCCCTTGCTGGCGACCCTGGGGATTAGCGTTTTCATTGCTTTCATGTACTTCTACGGCTTTTATAAGGAGAGAGGGACGGAGGCGGTGGAAATGGTGATGACCCCGGGCGCCTGGACGGAGGCCCCCGGCTATCTGCGGGATTACAAAACCCTTTTGCTGCTGGACCTGGCCCGGGCCGACGTGAATGCCTGCCTTCTGAACAACCTCGTACTTTTCCCGAAAGCCTACAACTACCGCTGGGGACTGACCTACATCGGGGCCTTCACAGTTGTGGTTCCGCGAAACCTCTGGCCCAACCGGCCGGAATTCAAGAAGGACGCCGGCACCGATGCACTGTATGGCAAGACGCTTAGCTGGGAATCGCGGCGTGTGTATGGGCTGAGCGGCGAAGCCTTGCTGAATTTTGGGCCGCTGGGGGTGGCGCCGCTGTGGATTCTCTTCGGGGTTGTCATGGGCTGGTACAGGAGAAAATTTGTGAGCTGGCAGAAAGACGATACGCGTTTGCTGCTGGCTCCCTTCGTGACGCTGCTTTTCGTCGTCCGGCTCATCGGCGATTCCGACAATCTCGTTTTTACGGCGGTAAGCGAAGGGACCCTGGCGACGGCTTGCCTGTTGATTTCCTCGCGAGTCCTCCGCCTCCAGAACCGACCTGAGCTCGGATGAAAGTCCTGGTAGCCCTGGAACACCACTTTGGGCGCGGACCGGATGGAGAAATCTATACGGCGGGAGCGCCCCACTATTCCTTCTGGGAACGCTACTTGCAGGTGTTTGAGGAAGTGGGTGTGGTGGCCCGCGTGGGCCCGCGGCCGGAGCTAGAAAAAAGTGGCCGGCGTGCCTCGGGGCCGGGAGTGACTTTTTTCCCCCTGCCGGACTACTACGGTCCGTGGGAATACCTGAGGTCGCTCGGAGAGCTGAAGGCAAGAATCCGGGAAGCGGTATTAGCCTCGGACGCCTGCATTCTTCGCGTCTGGGGGCAGGTAGGCACGCTGTGCTGGCGCACGCTGCAACGGCTCGGCCGGCCCTACGCCCTCGAGGTCGTCTCCGATCCCTGGGATGTTTTCGCGCCCGGGAATGTACCGGGTCTCTTCCGTCCCTTCTTCCGCCGGCTAGGGAGGCAGACGCTCGCCGCCCTGTGCCGGGAGGCGATGGCCGCGGCCTATGTAACTCGAGAGGCTCTTCAGGGGCGCTACCCACCGGGCCGCGCTACCTTCGCGACCTATTACTCCGATGCTGACCTCACGGGTGCGTTCAGCACAGAGGAGAACTTGCGCGAACGGATGGGGCGGATCGAGGAACTGAAACCGGAAGGCGGATCCACACGGCGGCCCCTGCGGGTGGGGTTCGTGGGCAACCTGGCGCAGCCTTACAAGGGTGTGGACACGCTTCTCGAGGCGGCTCGGCTGTGTTTGCAACAAGGGACCAGGCTAGAAGTGACGATTGTGGGGGAAGGCCGCTTTCGGCTGGTCTTGGAAGCGCTGGCCCGAAAGCTGGGGATGGAGTGTCAGGTGCGCTTCCTCGGACAGCTCCTGGCCGGAACCGATGTTTACAATTTCCTTGATGGCGTAGACCTGTTTGTGCTCCCTTCGCGGGTGGAAGGTCTGCCGCGGGCGCTGCTGGAGGCCATGGCGCGCGGCTGTCCGTGCCTGGGGACTTCGGTCGGCGGGGTGGGCGAGTTGCTGCCAGAAGCGGAACGGGTACAGCCGGGAGATGGGCGGGCTCTTGCCCGCGCAATGGCCGAGCTGGCGCGCGACCCGAAGAGATTGGGAGAAATGGCGCGACGCAATCGCGACAAGGCCCAGGAATACAGCCCGGAAATCCTCGCCGAACGACGCCGGCTTTTTTACTCCTATGTACGCAGTCACTCCCAGAAGCGCGGCTAAGGACCCTACAACGCGCTAGGGTGTTACCGTGAATGACGCGGCGGCAAACATCGAGGCTTTGCGGGAGCGCTACTCGGTTGGTGAATGCCTGGAATTCTCCTTTCACGACCTGGTGCGTCTCGCTCTCCCCAAGAGTTTTCCTCACGCCCGGGCCTTGCGGCGGGAGATCGAGCCTTTCGAGGTAGCCGCCACCGGCGAGTGGGACATTCTGGTCACGGAACCCAAGGAACTGGCGGGTTGCGCGGCTGCTTGCGTGGAGGTTCTGGACACAGGGAGGCTCTCAGAGAAGAGCGTGGTTTTTCTCGTGGCGGGGGACACCGTGGTGGTGGGGTGCGGCCGGGATCCGGTAGCGTACTATCTGCTGCCGGTGGAATGGCTGCTCTTGCTTAAGGGCGCCTCGCTGGTGCATGCGGCGGGGGTAGAGGTAAAGGGACAAGGAGTGCTTCTGCCGGCGGTGGGAGGAGTGGGCAAGACGGCGGCCGTCAAAGCCCTGTGCCGGGCCGGAGGAGCTTTTCTGGGAGACGACCTGATTATTGTGTCGCACAACGCCGAACTTTTTTCCTATCCCAAGCCGCTTTTCCTTTATCCCTATCATCAAGCGCTGTTCCCTCACGTTTTTGAGAGAAAAAGAAAGTTTGTAGTGCCGCCCTGGCTGACGCGTCCCGTGGCCGCGGTTCGCAAGCGTGTACGTCCCCTCCTGAGGCCTTTCCCTCGCCTGGAGGATTTCGCCCGCCGCTACACCCCGGAACACTTACACACCCCGGTACGGGAGGCGCTTCCCGACGTCGAGGTGGTCTCTCGGGCGCCGTTGGCGCTCACTTTGTTCCTCGAACGCTCCCCCCGAGCCGAAGCGAATCTCGCCCCGATGGAAAAGAGCGAACTGGTGGCGAAAATGGCGGCCATTCTCCATGCCGAACTGCCGGAACCGGCCCGACAAGCCCTGACCGCTTGTTCAGCAGCGGGCCAGATTCCTCTGAGGGATTTTTTCGGGCGGATGGAAAGTGTGCTGTCGCGGGCCGTGGCCTCCGCTCCCGCCTACCGGCTGGAAATCCCGGACTCATACAGGGCCACTGAGACCGCGTCCCTGGTGGAAGAAAAAGTCGCTTGGTTGTTAGGCTCGCGGGCCAAGAATTCCGAGAGTGCCCGCCCGGCCTGAGCCTGCCCCGCTACCCATGAAAGAAAATCTCGAACGTCTCGCCGCGCAAGCCAACGCAGCGCTCTATGATTCAGTCACCGCGGGCGAATATCGCCGCGGAGCTCCTCACCTGAAGCATGCCGTTCTCGGAAAGCTGTTCGCCGAGCTAGCCGGCGAAGTCTATCAGTACGCGGCGCAGTGGGCGCCGGCACCGAAGGTGCTGGACTTGGGAGCGGCCGATGGAACAGCGAGCGCCCTGTTTCTCGAACTGGGGGCGGAAGTCACGGCGGTGGATGTCTCCCAAAAGCAACTGGAGGCCTTGCGGGCTCGCGAACACCGGCAGGGCGAGCGCTTGCAGCTCCGGTGCCAGTCGGCCCAGGCGGTTCTGGAAGAGGAGGGGCCGTCGTACGATGTGGTCATGGCCACCTCCTTCCTGCATCACATCCCTGATTATCTGGGCCTGGTCGCGGGCGCGGTGAGGCGCCTGACCCGGCAGGGACAATTTTTCTTCTTTCAAGACCCGCTTCGCTATGATTCCCTGCCCCGCCCTACGCTGGCTTTCAGCCAAGGGGTTTACTACATGTGGCGCCTCTGGCAGCCGGACCGCCTCGGCGGACTGAAGAGGTGGCTGCGACGCCAGAGAGGAGTCTACCTACCCCATTGCGTGGAAGATAACGTTGAATACCACGGGATTCGAAACGGAGTTGATCAGGAAGCCCTGACGGCTCTTCTCCGCGGACAGGGTTTCGACTGCCGCCTGGTTCGGTACTTCAGCACGCAGAGCGCACTCTTTCAGGCGGTGGGCTCTCGCGTAGGGCTGGAAAATACTTTTGCCCTCATCGCCCGCCGGCGCACCCAAGCCAGTCACAGATAGAAACTGCGCGGGGAGCATCGCCCTTCTACTTGACGCTCCCGAGGCTTGTCCCTATTCTAGGAAACGCGAAACGACGATCGTCGCTTCCTTCGAGGCGTTAACGCTTGTCTTCCGGTCCTGGGACGGAAAGTCTCCCCTCAACCAACGTCGGCCCTATGGCGCTCGCCAAAAACCCCTTCGAGCTGGACGTCCACGAACGGCTGCGCTTGATGCGCGACGGCCTCATCAACTACCTGGGATTCCTGATCTCTGGACTAGTGGGACTTTTCATGGTTCCCGTCCTGCTTTTCTACCTCGGGGCGGAATCCTATGGCCTCTGGCTGGCGGCGCTCTCCCTGCCGGGCTTAGCCGGTATCCTCGACCTGGGCCTCGGCATCAGCGTCACCCGCGCCATCGCGGCGGCAGCGGACGGTGCGCGGGAGAAAGTAGCCTCCTTCGTCTCGTCAGTCGGAAACACTCTCCTCCTGTTTGGTTTGGTGGGTGGGGTATTGGTAGCGGCGCTGGGGATCCCCATGAGCCGAGTGCTCCACCTTTCTGCTGAAGCCCAGGCGCTGGCCCCCAGCGTTTTTTTTCTGGCCGGAGTGGTGTTTTTCGCCACCGCCCTGCTGCATTTTGCTCGCTCCGGGCTGGTGGGGCTGGGGCGCTTCGACGTCGCCAACGGGGTTTCGAGTATTCATGTTCTTGTGGGCGCCGCGGGAACCCTGGCTCTTTTGCTTCTGGGGCAGAGATTGCTGGCGGTGGCGGCCTGGCAGGCCGCAAGCAGCTTGATGGCCGCTGTCGTCGCTCTCGCCCTTCTGGGCCGAATCGAGCCCCACTTCCGGTTCCGCCTCGGACAGTTCGAGCGAGAAACCGTGCGGGCACGGCTGTCGTTCAGCCTGAGCAGCCAGCTCACCACCGCCGCCCTCAAGGTGATCTGGGAGTCGCCTCCGCTGTTGATCGGCCTGGTGCGCGGCTCGGCGTCCATTGTGCCCTTCTACGTCGGGCAGCGATTCCCCGTTGCCATCTCTCAAGTGGCGTGGTGTGCCGCGGAAGTGCTGTACCCGGCGGCCAGCTCAGAAGGGGAACCACAGGCGCGGTCGCGGACGCGCGAACTTCTCCAGGTTGGGATCCGCTGGATTGTGGTGCTGGTTCTCCCCCTGTGCGTGGGGCTCTGGATTCTGGCTCCCGCGTTGCTCCAGGCCTGGCTGGGGGTGGTGGACATGGACACTTTGCTGGTCCTGCGCCTCACGACCGCGGCAGTGTTGATGGATGCCGTGGGGGTGGGCGCCTTCTATGTGCTGTGGGGGCGCGGGGAGGCCCGCACGGTCTTCCAATTGGTGGGGGCCCTGGCGCTGCTGGAATTGCCGCTGGGGGCGTGGCTGCTCGCAGAAATGGGCGTTGCCGGCCTGGCCGTGGCGATGCTGGTAGCCCTGACACTAGGCTCAGTGGCTTTGCTGTATTCTGCCGCGCGCGTCTGTGGCGTTCGGGTGGGCGAGTTGCTGGCCCCGGTGCCGCGCGGACTGGCGCTCCCGGTCGCGGCCTGCGCGGCCACCACCTGGGCGACCAGCCGCCTGCCCAACCTCAACGGATGGGCTGCGGTCGTTTCCAGCTCGCTGGCCGGAGGCCTGGCCTATGCCGTGTCCCTTTATTTTGCGGGAGCGCGGGAAGAAGAAAAAACACTGCTGCGAGAGAGCGTTCAGTGGCCGGCGACGCTCGCGAGCCTGGCCGTTCAAAAGCTGCGGCGTCTGCTCCGCCACGTCGGACCGCTGCGCAGCACTTTCTATCTCGGGCTAGCTCTGCGAGACATGCTTCGGGACCCGTGGCGGGAGGCCACGGTGGTCGACTCCGACTATCATCGGGGACTTGACCCCTGGAAGTACGAGAGCAACCCGCTCGAAAAAGCGCGCCACCAGCGCGCCGCCGCGATGCTCGATGCCGTCCGCGGCCAGAAACCCTTTGCCTGCGCCCTGGA
>JBOGNW010000167.1:0-10332 GCA_050747425.1 Candidatus Acidiferrales bacterium | reverse complement strand
CTTCGAGGTATTCGAGGATTTGCTTGAGCGTGGTCAAGTAAGCGTAGGCTTCTTCGGGCGAGCGCAGGTCGGGCTCGCTGACGATTTCGACCAGCGGCACCCCGCAGCGGTTGAAGTCGAGATAGGTTTTCGTCTCCGATTCCGGAAATCCTTCGTGCAGCGATTTGCCGGCATCCTCCTCCAGATGCAGCCGCGTGATGCCCACCCGTTTTTTCCCAGCGGCGGCGGCCGCCGGGCTGAGCCTAGAATCAGGGAGGTCGATCTCCAGGCAGCCGTTCTCGGCCAGTGGCTCCTCGTACTGGGAAATCTGATAGCCCTTGGGCAGGTCGGGATAGAAATAATTCTTGCGGGCGAAGCGCGAGCGTTCCCGCACGCGGCAATTCAGCGCCTGCGCGGCGCGCAGCGCCAGCTCCACGGCGCGCCAGTTCAGCACCGGCAGCGATCCCGGCAGCCCCAGGCAGACCGGGCAGACGTTGGAGTTGGGCGGGTCGCCGAAGCGCGTCGAGCAGCCGCAGAAAATCTTGGACTCGGTTTTCAGTTGCAGATGAACTTCGAGGCCGATGACGGCCTCGTAGGCGTCGCGGGGCTGCTTCCCGCCTGGCGGGACGATTTGCTCGCGGGTCAGTTCCATCGCTGCTTGGCGATTATATCCCACGCTGGGCACAGCCAATAATTCGGCTACCGCCGCAGGGTAGAATGCGTCTAATAGGCCAGTCGAAGGAGTGTGCGTTGCCGGTCGCCCAACAGGGAGTCGGTTGCGAGTGGTCGCGCTAACCAGGCTAGCCCGCGGAAGGCTTTCTGCCTTTTGTCTTGGCGTCATGGTGTGCCTTCCCGCTGGGGTTGTTGCCCAATCCACGCCCGAGGCCAGGCCGGAGGTTGTGATTCCGCGGGTCGAGCGGGCGCCGACGCTGGAAGATTTTCTGGGGATGGAGCCGAACGGCGAGTGGACCGGCAAGCTCGCCAAGCTCGAAGGCTACATTCAAACCGTGCCCCGCGACGGCGAGCCCGCCAGCCAGCGCACCGATACCTACCTGGGTTACGACCAGGAGAACTTCTACCTTGTCTTCGTGTGCTTCGACAACGAACCCAAAAAGGTGCGGGCCCGCATGGTGCGCCGCGAAGACGTGTTCGGCGACGACATTGTGCTCGTCCACCTTGACACTTTCTTCGACCGCCGCCGCTCTTACGTTTTCATCACCAACCCATTTGGCATTCAGCTCGACGGGCTGTGGACGGAGGGCAGCGGTTTCAACTTTTCGTTCGACACCATTTGGAAGTCGCGGGGGCAGTTGACTCCGCAAGGTTTTGTGGTCTGGATGGCGATTCCCTTCAAGAGCCTGCGCTTTCCCGCCAGCGGACAGCAGACCTGGGGGATCCTGCTGGCGCGCGACATTATCCGCAACGACGAGTCTTCCTTCTGGCCGCATCTATCGAGCAAGGTCGAGGGGCGTTTGAACCAGCAGGCCACGTTGCGCGGGCTGGAGAACATTTCGCCCGGGCGGAACATGCAGTTGATTCCGTACGGCTCGTTCCGCTCCTTCCGCGCCGTGGATGCGCGCGACCCGGCCGCGCCGCGCTTTTCGGAAAAGGCAGCCGAACTCGACGGCGGCCTTGACGCCAAGTTCGTCTTCAAGGACAGCCTGGTGCTCGACGTTACCGTTAACCCCGACTTCGCGCAGGTGGAGTCCGACGAACCGCAGGTGACTGTGAACCAGCGCTTCGAGGTGTTTTTCCCCGAGAAGCGGCCCTTCTTCCTTGAGAACTCCACCTATTTCGAAACGCCCACCCGGCTCTTGTTCACGCGGCGCATCGCCGACCCGCAGTTCGGGGTGCGCCTCACGGGCAAGCTCGGCCCTTATCAGCTCGGCGCCCTACTTATGGACGATCAGTCGCCCGGTCGAAGCGTTCCGCCGGGCGACCCGCTGCACGACAAGCGCGCCCTCTTCGGAATTGTGCGCGGCAGTTTCGACCTCGGCCGCCAGTCCACCCTGGGGTTCATTTACACCGACCGGGAATTTGAGGACACCTACAACCGCCTGGGCGGGCTCGATGGCCGCTTGAAACTGTCCCCGAACTGGATCGCGCGCTTTCAGGGCCTGACGAGTTGGACGCGCAACGACGACGGCACCGAGCAAGCGGGCCCCGCCTACCTGGCCCGGTTGGCGCGTATTGGCCGGCACCTCATCCTCCAGAGTGAGTACAACGACCGCAGCCCAGGCTTTGTGACCGCGGCGGGGTTTGTTCCCCGCACCGACATCCGGCACTTCCGGCAGGAGGTTGAGTACAACTTCCGTCCCGAGGGCAAATATCTGATCTCGTGGGGGCCGGAGTCGAATACGGAAATTGTGTATGACCACAGCGGCACCCGCCTCGACCTCACCCAGGACACCGGCCTGGATATTCAGTTCGCCGGCAATACGTTTGTGTTCCTCGGGTACCACTGTGACCGCGAACGGCTCCGCCCGGTGGACTTCGACGTCTTGACCCAGAACCGC
Source organism: Candidatus Acidiferrales bacterium (assembly GCA_050747425.1). Classification (GTDB taxonomy): domain Bacteria; phylum Acidobacteriota; class Terriglobia; order Acidiferrales; family 2-02-FULL-67-57; genus CAYTXK01. The sequence continues at coordinate 7,837 of JBOGNW010000167.1, read as the reverse complement.
GACTTCCAGCGCAACCGCAAAGTTATCGGGGTGCACTCCTCTTATTTTCGGTCGGTGGGCGTCTTTGCGGAATACCAATGGGGTACGCGCATCAACTTCGTACCCGCGCTCGGCCAGGAGCTGGAGCTGGCCGATTTGACGGCTGGCGAGCTGCAACTCACCTGGCGGCCCTTGACCCGCCTGCGAATCGAGAACAGCTTCCTCCACAACCGCCTGACCCACCGCGGCGCGGGCGAGAACACCTTCAACAATCACATCGTGCGTTCCAAGTGGAACTGGCAGTTCACCCGCGAGCTCTCCCTGCGCGTGATTCTTCAGTACAACGCCGTCCTGGCCAACCCCGCCCACACCGCCCTCGAGACCACTAAGAACATTAACGCTGACTTCCTCGTCACCTACCTGATTAACCCCTGGACGGCGCTTTATGTCGGCTACAACGGCAACGCCCAGAACCTCGACCCCAACCTGGCTGTCTGCCAGGGCCCGGGCTCGAGCCGCCCGGGCTGCCCGGCGCTGGCTGACGGCGATTTTTCGGTTCTTCGCGCGCGCGACCGCTACATCAACGACGCCAAACAGTTCTTCGTCAAGTTTTCCTACCTGATCCGCTTTTAGCCGGTTGACTTCCCGCCGCCAGCCGCCTAGCATTTCCGCCAGAGGAGCCTGCTATGAGCGACGTCGGCGCGTCGGGAATGGATCGGCGGGAGACTCACCGCCCGCGCTTCTATGCTCCGGTCGAGTTTGAGGTGGGCGGCAAGAAACTGAAGACCCGCTCGCAAGACCTCAGCCAGGAAGGGATGCTAATTGAGACCCAGGAGCCACTGCCCGAGGGCACGGAGTTCCATGCGTGCATCTTTATCGCCGACGTGGACCCCATCGAGGCCGACTGCGTGGTCAAGCGCCGGGTGCCGGGCGTGGGCCTGGGCGTCGAGTTTGTCGAGATGTCGCCCGCCGACAGAGTGCAGTTGCGCAAGCTGCTGGCCGGCCTCCCCCACTGAAGCGCTGAATCTTTTCCGCCTGCCAATCATCAGTTAGACCATGATCAAGATTATTCCCAGCGCTGAGCGCTACCACTTCGAGACCGACTGGCTCTCGACCTACTGGCACTTTTCTTTCGATCACTACCACGACCCGCAAAACGTCAGCTTCGGTCCCCTGCGCGTTTTCAACGACGACACCATTCGCCCCGCCGGCGGCTTTCCCCTGCACAGCCACCGCGAAATGGAAATCCTGACCTATGTGACTGAAGGGCAGCTCGAGCACCAGGACAGCCTCGGGAACCGCGGTGTCATCGGACCGGGCGAATTGCAACGCATGAGCGCGGGGAAGGGAATTCGCCACTCGGAATACAACGCTTCCAAAACCGAGCCGGTGCATCTGCTTCAGTTCTGGATTGATCCCGAAGCTTCGGGACTCGAGCCTTCTTGGGAGCAGCGGCGCTTCACGCGTGAGGAGCGCCGCGGACGCCTGCTGCTCGTGGCCTCCGGCAAACCGCAGGATGGCGCGCTCCACATCCATCAGGACGCCAGCGTCTATGTCGCCTCGCTAGAGAAGGGCGACAACGTTGCGCACACTCTCGCCTCCGGCCGCCGCGCCTACCTCTTTGTCATTTCCGGCGGCTCGACCCTCAACGGCCAACCGCTGGCCGCCGGCGACCAGGCCCGCCTCACCGATGAGAAAAAGCTCGCCCTAACGGCCGACAACCCTGCTGAGTTGCTTTTGGTGGATTTGCCCTGAGGGCCTGAATAAGTCTGCCGCTTGAGGAAGTGGCCGGAGCCCTTCGACTGCGCTCAGGGCCAAGGGTCAAAGTCCGGAGTATGTATTGCGTTTCAAGAAGCGCCCGCCGCCGGGCTTGCCGACGAACTTGCCATTGTCAATCAGCAGGCGGCCGCCGGACAGCACCTGGCGCGGCGCGCCTTTCACTTTAATCCCCTCGAACATCGAGTAGTCCACGCGCATGTGGTGCGTCTTGGCGCTGATGGTCTCCTCTTTGTTTGGATCCCAAATCACGACATCGGCGTCGGCGCCCACGGCAATTGTGCCTTTGCGCGGATAAAGCCCGAACAGCTTGGCGGGCGTGGTCGAAACCAGCTCGACAAAACGGCTGGCGGAAAACCGCTTCGCCTGCACGCCGCCGGTGAACACCAGGCTCAAGCGGTGCTCGATGCCCGGCCCGCCGTTGGGAATCTTGGTGAAGTCGTCCTTGCCCATCTCCTTCTGCTCTTTGTAGCAGAAGGGGCAGTGGTCGGTGGAAACCACTTGCAGGTGGTCGGCCGCCAGTCCCGCCCAGAGTTTTTCCTGGTGCCACTTCTCGCGCAGCGGCGGCGTGAAGACATACTTCGCGCCCTCGAAACCCGGCACGTCGAAATTCTCAATGGAAAGGTAGAGATACTGCGGGCAGGTTTCGGCGTAGGCGGGCAGGCCGCGGTCGCGCGCTTCGCGCACTTTCTCCAGCGCCTCGTTGCAGGAAAGGTGAACGATGTACACCGGCGCCCCGGCCATTTCCGCGAGCGCGATGGCCCGCGAGGTCGCTTCCGCTTCCGCGGTCGTCGGGCGCGTCAGCGCGTGATACTTGGGCGCCGTCTTGCCCTCCGCCAGCGCCCGCTTGACGATGACGTCAATCGCGCCCCCGTTCTCCGCGTGCATGCAAATCAACGCCCCGTTGGCCGCCGCCCGCGACATCGCTTTGAAAATCAGCCCATCGTCCACCATGAACACGCCCGGGTAGGCCATAAACAGCTTGAAGCTCGCCACGCCTTCGCGCACCAGCGCGTCCATTTCTTCCAGGCGCGCGTCCGGCAGATCGGTCATGATGCAGTGAAAGGCGTAATCAATCGCGGCTCTGCCCTCAGCTTTTTTCATCCAGGTCTCAAACGCGGTGCGCAGCGTCTGGCCTTTGTACTGGATGGCGAAATCAATCAGCGTAGTAGTGCCGCCGAAGGCGGCGGCGATGGTGCCGCTCTCGAAATCGTCGGCGCTGGTGGTGCCGCCGAAGGGCATGTCGAGGTGGGTGTGCACATCAATGCCGCCCGGGATGACGAGGCAGCCTTCGGCCGACAGCACCTGCCGCGCCGATTCGCGCGGCAGCGAGGGCGCGATGGCGGCGATGCGCCCGTCGGCAAGGCCGACGTCGGAGCGGTAGCTATCCGCCGCCGTAACGACGGTCCCGCCCTCAATCAAAGTGTCGAATTGCATGCCGCTTCTCCCCGCGTGAGCGCCGCTATGGTAGTGAGCCCCCGGCTGAGTGTCAACGCAGCTTCAGGCTGGACAGCCGCAGAGCGACTGGCTAAGATACGGCGGGTCAGAATCCTCCCAGGGGTGGGTTATGGCGACTCCGCCGGCCGCGCCAGGCGGCCCGACTCAAGTCGTGGTGGCGTTTCTGGACGGCCGCCGCTTGAAGGGTTACCTCTTCGGCTTCTCGGCGCTGCGCGACCACTGCACCGTCTTTCCCACGCCCGCCGCCCACGCGCCGGAAGGCGAGACGGTCATGGTCAAGAACCTCAAGGCCATCTTCTTCATCAAGGAAGCCGCCGACGCCACCCCCAACCCCGTCTCGGCCCACGGCCGCAAGATCGAAGTCACCTTCTCCGACGGCGAGCGCCTCACCGGCACCACCGAAGGCTACAGCCGCGACCGCCTGGGCTTCTTCATGGCGCCGCAGGACCCCGCCGGAAAAATCCTGCGCATTTTTGTCATCAACGCCAACGTAACCAACGCGCGCTGGGTGCAATAGCGGAGCCGCCGCCATGCGCAGCCGGGGAAGTCTTTTCATCGGGAGCTGAGGCAGAATGCAATTCGGCATCACGCTCAAGCCCGACCTTTCTGTAGACCGCCTCGTCAGCCTCACCCGCCAGGCGGAAGCGGCCGGCTTCGAGTACGGCTGGATGTTCGACTCGCACGTGCTCTGGAAAGAGCCCTACCCGCTGCTCACCCTGATGGTGGCCAACACCAAGCGTATGCATTTCGGCACCTGCGTCACTAACCCGGTGGTGCGCGACGTCACCGTCACCGCCAGTCTCTACGCCACCCTCAACCTGATTTCCGGCGGGCGGATGGAGCTCGGCATCGGCCGCGGCGATAGCTCGCGCCGCGTGCTGGGCAAGAAGCCGACCACGCTGGAGAACCTCGCCGAGACCGTCCGGCTCTTCCGCGAGCTGACCTCCGGCCGCGAAGTTGTCTATGACGGCAAGCCCATTCGCCTCTCCTGGGCGGCCGACGCCCCGCGCGTCTGGATCGCCGGCTACGGCCCCAAGGCCTTGCAGCTCGCCGGCCGCCTCGCCGACGGGGTCATCTTGCAATTCGCCGACCCCGACCTCGTTGCCTGGTGCGTGGGCTTTGTCCACGAAGGCGCCGAGAAAGCCGGGCGCGACCCGCGAAAAATCGAAATCATGGCAGCGGCGCCGGTGTGGATGGCCGATGACTTGGCCTACGCCCGACAGCAGGTGCGTTGGTTCCCGGCGCTGGTGTCGAACCACGTCATGGACTTGATCAGCCGCTACAAGCCCGAGGAGCTGCCCGAAGCGCTGACCGCCTACGTGCGCGCCCGCGCTGGCTACGACTACCAGCACCATTGCGAGGTCGGCAGCGACAACGCCGCCTTCGTCTCCGACGAGGTCGTAGACCGCTTCTGCGTCGTCGGCCCCGCCGAGGCCCATCGCCAGCGCCTCGCCCGCCTGGCCGAAGTCGGCGTCACCCAATTCAATATTTACTTGATGTGCGGCGACGAGGAAAAAACCCTTGCCGACTACCAGCGCGAAATCCTTCCTGTCCTGCGTTCGGCCCGACGGGACGTAGGGCCTCGCTTTGCCCCCACCACTCGAACCAAGCCCTAAACCTCTTGGGCTTGTGTAGGGGAGGGCCTTGCCAGTCCTGAGCGCAGTCGAAGGGCGCCCTCCCGTTTCTGGTGTGTCATTCCGAACCCTTGCCTGCCTTGGCGGTGAGGAATCTGCATTTCTTTCGTTCCCTCTGTATCCACGGTGCCTCTGTGGAGACCTCCGGGTAATTTTTACCTCCCTGTAACCTACTGCCCCCAAACCACTAAAAATTTTCTTCCGCAAGAACCGCAAAAACCGCAAAAACCGTAGACATCCCATGCCGATGTGTGCTACCCGAGAGTAGGCCTTTGTCGGCTCAGCCCAGTGGCCCCTGCCGCTGGGTAGGGGAGGGCCGCGTCGGAGCGCAGCGGAGATCCCGCTTTTTTCGGCGGGCGCCCTCCCGTTCTATGGGGCGGGGTGCGGCGGGAGATAGTAACCTCCCTCTAACCAGTTGCTCTGAAAGGAGTTAGACGCCAACAGCAACTTACATATGTAACTCGCGCAACCCTCGCAGAATGAATAACTTAACCCCAAAAACTTCCGCAAAACCCCCTGGGGGGGAGGGGGGTAGTCATCTTGGACGAACTGGCTAAAGACCTCGCCCTCATCCACGCCCGCTGGCCGCCGGTAGAAGAGCGCGTCGAACAAATTCGCGCCGCCATCTTCAAAGCCTGCGCCGACCGCCACGAAGGCGAGACCTTCAACCGCGCCAACGAACGCCAGGCAGAGGAATTCATCGCCTGGCTCAAAAAGGAATTCCCCGCCCGCACCTACGAGGTTGAGCGCACCGCCCGGGCCGCGAGCGACCCTGTCTGGCAGCAGCGCTGGCAGCAGGCGCGCCGCCGGCACGGCGCCCCCTGCGTGGTCATCGAGCGCCAGCGGCTCTCGCGCTGGGCGCTGCGGACCACCCGCTGGAATTTTGTTTTCACCGTTCCCGGCGACAGCGCTGAAGTTCTCTTGCTGGTCGCCCACTACGACACCTGGCGCGGTCCCGGCGCTGACGACAACACCACCGGCGAAGAAATCCTCAAGCAGTACTTGCTCGCCGATCTGCGCGCCGCGGGTCGCCCCCCGCGCACACACGTCTATTTTCTTGCCGGCTCGGAAGAGTGCGGGCTGGTGGGCCTGTTTTCGCAACTACTGCTCGCCGGCGCGCTGGTAACAGGAATCCAGGCGATGCAGCAGGGGAACTGGTGGCTGCTCGCCCTCGCCCTGGCGCTCTCGCCGCTGGCCAGCTACCGCTTCGGTGTCTCCGGCTCGCGCGAGTACGTCCGCGCCCTGGCACCAGAGGAGTTGCGACGCCTGCACGCCGTAGTTTCGGTCGACTCGGTGGGCGAAGGGCGGATATTCATCCCTCGCAGCACCCTGGGGGCTGACTTCATCCGCGCCCTCATCCCCTTCGGCGGCTACGACGCCTTCACCGACGTGCTCGAAGAAGGCGCCCACCTGCACGGCATCAAGTACAACAACTACCTTGCCGGCGGCACTACCGATCATCTTTCTTTTCTCGAAGTCAACAACGGCCTCTGGGCCCGTGCCAGCCAGCTTCTGCACCGCGCGAGCGCCTGGCTCGCCGGGCGCGACTACCGCGCCCCGCGACGCATCCCCGCCTCGGCTCTGGTGGCCATGCTGCCCGGCAAAGCTTCGCCGCTTGTCTTCGGCGGCAAGATTCACACTTCGAACGACATCCCCGAGCGCGTCTATCCCGAGCCGCTCACCGACGCCTTGCGCATTCTCGACTACGTCTTTCACATCTGCGAGGGCGGGGGCCGGATTCGCGCCCCGCGCCGACTCGAGGAATTCCACTACGCCCGCCTCTACGAGACCCTTGACGCCCGCGGCGGCCACCCGGAGTACTGGCTGGCCGTGAAGGACGCCCTCGAGCCCAACCAGCGCAACCTGAATGCCGTCTATCGCGTGGCCGGCGCCGTGGACGAAGCGCAACGTGCAGCTTCGCTTGAGCTCCCCGAGCCGCTCGCCTGGGGCGTGGATACCAACCTGCGCGAGGAAGTGAGCGAGCTTTGCGCGCGGCGCGGCCGCTCCTTTCGCCGCGTCTGGCTCGATCGTCTGACCGTGAGCGACGCCGGGCGGCAGTTCAGTTACGCGCGCCGCATCACGGCCTGGAACCGGCTTGAGCGCTGGGGACTGCGCGCGCTGGCTTGGAGCGAGCGGCAGCTCGGCCGCTATAGTTTTCTTGGTTCTTTTGTGTTGGGCTACCTCATCGCTGTCGCCACCAGCGCCGTGCTGGGCTGGGGCTTCGCCCACTCCTTCACCTTCCAAACCTGGTTCTTCCGCTTTCCCTGGTTGACCATTCCCGCCATGCTGATTGTTCAGGTCGGAGCGCTGCTCTATCTGATGGCGCGGGCCATGCCCACTTGGATTGATAACAATTACAAACACGATAACCGCGCCGACAATATGGGCAGCCTGCGCCGCGTGAAGACCGAAGCCGCATCCTGATGTGTCTTATTTCTGCGTCGTCCGCGGGCCAAAAGCAAATCCCAGCCGGAAAAGCTCGGAGAGCCGCCGAATGGTGAAGTGGGCGCGCTCGCCGCGCTGCTTCGGCCGCATCCGGACAAACTCGCCCCCCAGCCGCCGCACCGTCCACATCCGCAGTTGCCGCGCAGCGCGGATTTCGCTGTCCACCCGGTCGCCCACCACCAGCACGCGCCGCGGGTTGGGCTCGCGCCGCAGCACCCGCCGCAAGTAGCCGAGCTTGCCGCGCCCGCGCAGCAGGCCCGTATAGAAAATGGCGTGCAGATAAGGCAGGCGGTCGAGGCCGAGGACGCGCATCTTGGCGCGCTGCACGTGGCCGTGTCCCGCCGTCAGAACGCAAAGCTCGACGCCCGCGCCATGCAGGCGTCGCAAGGTCGGCAGGGCGTCGCGAAACAGTCGCAGTTGCCCCACCGGCAAGCCAAAATAGGCGCGGTAGCCGCCGCGCGCCAGCTTCCCCGCGGCGCGCCCGCGCAGCCCGAGGCGGGCGAGGAGGCGGCGGTCGAGGGTGTTGAGGTTGCGCTCCTGATGAA
>JBOGNW010000166.1:0-2780 GCA_050747425.1 Candidatus Acidiferrales bacterium | reverse complement strand
ACCTGCCACGTCTGGGTGCAGCAGGGGCAGGAGCTGCTGTCGGAGGCGCAGGATGATGAGCTTGACCGGATGGATATGGCGGCGGATTTGAAGCTCAATTCGCGCCTGGGGTGCCAGGTGGTGGTGGAGCGGCCGGGAGAAATCGTGGTCGAGATTCCCGCCTGGAACCGCAACTACGTCAGCGAAGGCGGCGGCGAGTCCATGATGGCCGGCACCGCCAAAAAGGAAGAGTAGGAGCCTTTATGCCGGACGAGTTGACCTGGGACGACACCGAGGGCATCGCCCTGGCGCTGCGGGAAAAATTTCCCGACACCGACCCGCTCACCGTACGCTTCACCGACCTGCACCGCTGGGTAACCGAGCTCGAGGCCTTTGCCGACGACCCCAAGGGCTCGAACGAAGGCAAGCTCGAAGCCATCCAGATGGCTTGGCTCGAGGAGTGGCAGGAAGACCACTAAGATGAGAGGTCTCGCCTTGCTCGTTTGCGCTATGAGCCTCTTGGCGCCACCGCTCTCAGCCGGTGAGCCCGCGGAAAAACTGGGGCTGAACATCACCCTCAAGAACGGCTCCGAGCGCGAGGTCGAAACCAAAGCTCAACTGGAGAAGATTCTGGAGCAGCACGACCTCTCGCCGTGGCTCTTTACTCGAGAAGTCGTCGTCGACGAAAAGACCCCTGTCCCACACAGCCACCCCGTCCTTACATTCAACACCAACTACACTGGCCGGGATCTGCTGTTTCTCTCCACGTTCGTCCACGAACAACTGCACTGGTTTGTCCTCGCGCACCAGGAAGACCGGGATCGCGCCCTGGCAGAGCTCGAAGAGCTGTTTCCGGACCTGCCCACCCAACCCCCCGATGGTTCGAGCGGCCGGTTTTCTTCCTACCAGCACGTCATCGTCTGCTACTTGGAATTCACTGCCCTGAAAGAGTTGGTCGGCGAGGAGAAAGCGCGCGAGGTTATTGAATTCTGGGCCGGCCACCACTACCGCGCTATCTATCGGCTCGTGCTCGACCACACCGACAAGCTCCGCGCCGTGGTCGAGAAGCACAACCTATTCCCCGCCGCCCCCACCCCCAAAGAAAAACCCGCCCCCGCGGCGTGAATTGACGCTTTCCTCGCCTCTCCCTCATAATGACTGCACGGCGGCGCCATGGTGCAACGGTTAGCACGGCAGTCTTTCAAGCTGCAAATCCGGGTTCGATTCCCGGTGGCGCTACCACACCTCCACTCACCTATTGCTTGATAGCAGCTGATTCGGTACCATCCCCTCGTTTAGTACCGGTAGTACTCTAGTACCGTTGACAGCTTCGAGGCCGGCAGGGGAGACTCTGGGCGGTCGGGGAGTAAGCGTAATGACCTGTGTCAAAGCCGGTAAGTCACGAGGCTTCAGCCTCTTGGAGCTGATGATTGTCATCACCATCCTGCTGATAATGTCCGCCATGGCCACGCCGGCGCTGGTGCGGGCGGTGCGCAGCTACCAGATGGAGTCGGCGGCCAACCAGGCCAAGAATATGATTATGAGCGCGCGCTCGGAAGCAATGCGACGCAACGTGCGGATTTGCGCGGTTTTCGACCCTACGAGCGGCGAAAACCGTTACGGATTAGACCTCAATGGTCCCTGCAATGACGCCAATCCCACGCTGGATCCCGGCGAGCCCATCCTGGTAACACCCGTCACCATTGATTGGTGGAAGGGTGGGACCCCGGCCCAGCCGGACAGTTTCAACGGTTTGCCCGCGGGCTACGATGCTGTTAATACCGAGGCACCGGGGGATTACCGCGTTACCTTCTCGCCCCGGGCGGTGCTGGTGCGCTCGGTGGGGGGCGGCCCGTGGACGACACCGGCGCGGGTGCAACTGTTCATGTTGCGCCGGGAGTTGGGCGGCGCGGACGTGGACCGCATTCTCATCACGGTGACGCCGATGGGCAAAGTGAAGCTTTACCGCTGGGACTTTGCCGGCAACACCTGGCGGCCGATGTGAGCGAAGAGGAGAGGCTTCCAGCAATGACGAGTTCCGGCAGAGTTCCTCGACGCCGCTCCCAGGCAGGTTTTTCGCTGATGGAGTTGGCGATCGCGATTCTGATTTTGATTGTCGGCATCACGGCGGTGGCGCAACTGATTCCGGCCGCCATGGAAAGCAACTTCCGCAACCGCTATGACAGCAGCGGCATGATTTACGCCCAGCGACAGCTCGAGCTGATGGCCTCCCAGGACATTCAGGCGGGCAACCCCGTCGCCAATGCGCACTATACTCTTGTCACCACCCTGCCTGACGGTGTGGCGACCACGATTCGCCTGGGGTTGAACGCTCCCGCAGGAGGTTGCACGCCGCCCTCGGCCAACCCGGCCATTGCGGTCATGTGCTCGGACGCCGGGGCGCAAATCACCATTGAGCCCTCGAGCGGCAACCTGGTCATCAACTGGACCCAGGCGGCGGGCGCGGTGACGACGAATTACCGCAATCAATTCAGCTCCCCCGAAGGGTACCTCTACGAAACCCGCTGGCGCGTGATGACCATTTTCACCACCCTCAGCGGCGTCACGCGCCCGGTGGCCAAGCGCATCATCCTCTCCACGCGCGGCGGGCCCCCCGGGGTAGCCGCGCCCCCGCCCACGCTCATGACCTGGACGGTTTGGAGGTAGGAGAACAGGAATGAAGAAACGGCAACAGGGCTTCTCCTTGCTGGAAGTGATGCTGGTGCTGGGCATCTTCTTGGTGGTGAGCGGGGCGGTCTTCGAGCTGCTGAACGTGGCCCAGCTTCGCTACCGCGCCGAGA
>JBOGNW010000165.1:0-11761 GCA_050747425.1 Candidatus Acidiferrales bacterium | reverse complement strand
CGCGCGTGACCCGGTAGGAAGCGGGGTCGATAACGAGTTGGCCGACTTCAATCACTTTCTCTACCTCGGCGGGTGGCTCAGCGCGGCGCAGGAGCGCCTTGACGCGCGCCACCAGCTCGCGCGGACTGAACGGCTTGGTGACATAGTCGTCAGCGCCCAGCTCCAGCCCGACCACGCGGTCGGCCTCGTCCCCCCGCGCCGTCAGCATAAGGACGGGCAGACGGTTCAGGCTCTGGTTGCGCCGGACTTCCTTGCAGATTTCCAGGCCCGAGAGCTTGGGGAGCATGAGGTCGAGAAGGAGCAGGTCGGGAGGAGATTTCTTCAAGTGAGCCAAACCGCTCAGGCCGTCGCCCACCGCCGTCACCTGAAAACCGTCTTTTTCCAGGTTATAACGCACCAACTCCACGATGTCCTTGTCGTCTTCGATGATGAGGACCCGCTTCATAGCGGTATTGGCGCTGTGAGGCTCACCATAGCGGAAGTGCCGAACTCTGGCAAGCTGGCGTGAGTTTTCGGCGTATTTTCCGATCAGAAAACGCAACTCTGGCGAACTAGGGAACCGGTTGGAGGCGCCCTCCGATAACCGTCCCGCGTACCTCGAGCGCCGGCCCCAGAAAGACCAGGTCGGCATCGGCCCCGGGCGCAATGACTCCCTTGCGCCCGTCGAGGCCGAGGAGTCGTGCCGGGTTCAGGGTCAGCATCCGCACAACTTGAGACAGATCGAAACCCAGCTTGACCATGGCCCGCACGGCGCGATCGAGGGTCAAAACGCTTCCGGCGAGGTTCCCTTCCTCATTGCGGCATACACCCTCGCGGACAGTAACCCGCATCGGCCCGAGCTGATAGGCGCCCTCTGGCATCCCTGTGGCACTGGTGGCGTCGCTTACCAGAATTATGCGGTCAGGACCCTTGGCAGCGACGGCCAGCCGCAGGGCGGCCGCTTCCACGTGGACACCGTCGGCAATCAGCTCGGCCGTCACGCGAGCATCGGTCAGGATGGCTCCTACGATTCCCGGCTCACGATGATGAAAGGGTCGCATGGCGTTGAACAAATGCACGCCGTGGCGGGCCCCGTCTTCGATGGCGCGCTGTGTTTGTTCGTAGGTGGCGTCGGAATGACCCAGCCCGACGACGACGTCGTGCTCCCCGGCCAAGCGCAGGAGCGCTTCGACTCCTTCGATTTCTGCCGCCAGCGTCAGGATTCTGGCTTCCCCCCGGGCGGCCGCCAACATTCGCTGCAGCAGCTCGACCGAACTCTCTTGAATGAATCTCTCCGGATGAGCTCCCCGCCGCCGCCGGCTGATGAACGGCCCCTCCAGATGGATTCCCAGCGGCACGGCCCCCGGCCAGCCGGGCTGCTGGCGCGCTTGACGAATCGCGGCGCTCATCCGCTCCAGGGCCGGCAGAGTTTCTTCCATCGAGGCCGTCACCGTGGTGGCTACATAGGCCGTGGTTCCGTGCCGGGCGAGAACTTGGCCGATTTGCTGCAGCGCCTCCGAACTGCCTTCCATCGCGTCCCGGCCGCCGGCCCCGTGGATATGGATGTCCAAAAAGCCTGGGGCGAGCAGTTCTCCGGCGTCGATCCAACGGGCGTCCGCCGGAACCGACACGGAACTTCGTGGCCCCACGGACTCAATGCGAGCGCCACGCACCAGCACGCAGCCGTCTTCAAGGCGTTCCCTGGGGGTGAGGATGGTGCGCGCCCGTATGGCTTGGAGGCTCATGCAACAGGCCCAACCAGACACTTGGCCGAAGCTGCGCTCCTAGATTATCATCCCGCCCGCGATTGGCGAGTTTCGTGAAAACCTTCCTCGACGAGATTCTCGAGCAACCTGCCGTCCTGCGGCGTTGCCTTGACTTTTACGGTGGCGAGCAAAGTCACCTGCGCCGCTCCCTTCGACTGCCAGCCCATTCGTCCGTCATCTTCACCGGGATGGGCGCCTCGCTGCACGCCGCGCTGCCGGCGGTTTATTATCTGAATGCTCACCGCCTCAAGGCCAACCTCATCGACACGGCAGAGCTGCTCCACTATCGGCTCCCCGCGCTCTCCCGGAACGACTGTCTGGTGATAGTTTCGCAATCTGGCGAAACAGCGGAGATTATCCGGCTGCTCCAGCGACTGCGGCGCCGCCCGCGCCTCGTGGCCATTACCAATAATCCGCAGAGTACGCTGGCCCACCGCGCGGACTATGTCCTCCCGCTGCACGCTGGCGCGCAACGCTTCGCCAGCACCAAGACCTACTCGGCGAGCTTATTCACTTCCTTGTTGCTTGCCTCTTTGTGGGCGGAAGGCACCATGAGCCGCTTGCTAACCGGGCTGGCGGCTCATTTTTCGGCTTACGAGCGGCTCTTGCAGGCGGGGCAGCGGATGGCGCCGCGGCTCGCCACTGCTGTAGGAAGGAAACGGCCGGTTGTTCTTCTGGGGCGCGGGTCAAGCTTGGCCAGCGCCCTCCAGGGGGCTCTGCTGTTCAAAGAAGTGTGCGCGCGACCGGCCGAAGGGATGACCGGCCCGCAGTTCCGTCACGGACCCTTCGAGCTACTCGCCCGCCCTTTGTCAGCCTTGCTCTTTGCCCCGCGCGACAACACGCTGCTGTTGAACCGCCGGCTGCGGAATGACTTGCTGCGATGGGGGTCGCGCCTGATTTGGATTTCGGCGACTCTCGACAGCGGACGCGGTATGGTCGCTGTGCCCCTGCCCCGGGTCTCGGTGCCCGCGCTTGCGCCTTTGTTTGAGATCGTGCCGATACAGTTCTTGACGCTCGAGCTGGCCCGGCGTCAAGGCCGCGAACCGGGACGGCTGCGGATTGCCAGCCCGGTGACGCGGCGAGAGTAAAGCGCCCTAGCACTAGTCGTTGGCCTAGTTGGCCCGGGACCCACAGGGGTTCAATGTCCTCGGGGTCATACACAAGAACAGGGCTGCGCTCAAGAAACCTAGTGAGTCGCCAACGGAACAGGCCTGAGATCTAGCTGTCGAAGCCGTTCGAGGTCGACGGCGCGTGTTTGATCAATCGAAAGGGGCGTTATGGTGATAAACCCGCGCACCAGCGCCCACACATCTGTGCCCTCTTGGTCCTCATGTAAGTGGCGGTAGTCAGAGAAAACGTACAGCTCTCCTCGTGGATTTGTATACCGGGTGAATAACTGTGGCGTGGGAGCTGTGCTCTGTCGGGTTATGCGCACCTCTGAGGATTCACGAGCAGGCACATTGACGTTCAAAAACAACCCAGGCCGCAGCTGGCCTTGCCTATGCAGTTGCTCTAGCAAACGCCGTACAAATTGGCCGGCACCGGTAAAATCTTCCTTCCCGCTGGACTCCAGGGAGACCGCGATGGCCGGGATTCCCAGGAAGGCTGCTTCGCGGGCCGCCCCAACCGTGCCTGAGTAGTTGACCACAATGCCGAGGTTTACCCCGCGGTTGATTCCGCTGACAACCACATCGGGCTTGCGTGGCAAAAGCGTCTCGAGGGCCATGCGGACACAGGTCGCTGGCCGTGCGGCGATTGCGTAGCCGCGGACGCCCTGCCCAATCTCAACCTGACGAACCGAAATGAACTCCCGTGTCGTCGTGCCGTGACCACTGCCGCTTTCGTCCTGAAGCGGCGCTGCCACAACCACTTGGCCCAGGGGCGTAAGTGCCTCAGCCAAAACACGGAGTCCAGCGGCGTCGTAGCCGTCATCATTGGTGACCAAGATGAGTAGTGGGGCTCCATCCTCCGCAGTCGCCCCCGGGGACGGTGCCAGAAGTACCGCGACGAACAAGAGGCATAACACGGGGCGTTTCATGGCGCGAAGCATCTCCTTCGAGTGAGTCGTTACAGGCTCTCGACCCAATGCAGTCTATCACCGTAAGAGCTTCTGCCAGACGGGAAGGACTAAGACCGGCTGCACCCTTGCTCTCTTGGCACCTAGCAACAGGATGACAAACTAACCGCCGTTGTTGAATTTTCGGGCTCCGGCCTATCGGACAGGTTTCAGCACCGCGTGTCCTTGTGCGCCCGTGGGAGGATCGATGCCCAGCAACGCCGCGACTGTTGGTGCTACATCCACGGAATCCACTCGTCCCAGGAAGTCCGGCTGCAATTGCGCTCCCCCAGCAAAGAAGATGCCGTGCATTTTTCGGCCTGCGCCCAGGCTACCATGCATCCCGAGCAGGTTGGGCGTCAGCTCGAAGGCCTCAGGTTCCAGCTCGATTTTCGCTGAGAGGGTAAACCCCGGTCGGGCATTAACCCAGACATCGCCCGCACGGCCGGAATGCCCCAGGCGGACCGCAGCCAGCTCCGATTGCCGCAGCACGACTTCAAACACCGGCTCTCCTGTTAGCGGATCCTGCAGTTCACGGCAGGCGCGAAGGATGCGTTCTACGTTCTCTTCGAGTTTGTCCGCCGCTACTACTCCTCCCGGCTGACGCCCGGCCAGATTTAGGTAGATGTGGGCGGTGTTGCCGGAGGTAAACGCTCGGACTTCCGTCTTCTCGTCTGCGGTCACGTGGAAGCCGGCCTTTCGCAACAGGGAGTTGATCAGCACCTGTGTGTGCACCGGCGCCATGCCATGATCCGAGATCACGACAAAGTTTGTTCCCGGCAGCGCAGCCTCCATCATCCGCAAGAGCATTCGGTCAGCGAACTGGTAGCTCCATTCCACATGGCGGGCATAGCGGGCTCTTCGGGCACCACTCTCGGCATCGTAGTCGGGTTGTCGGGGATCCCGCAAAAGGAAGCGGTGCCCGACCTCATCAATGACGGGCAGATAGGCCAAGAACAAGTCCCAGTTGCCCCGCGGCAAAGTATCGAGCGCGGCGTCTGTCAGGTAGCGGCCCAGCCGTTCTGCCTGCTCGAGCCACGTTGACTCGTCGATGAGGCCAAGGTCTAGATTCCGGCTGTCCGGGGATCCAGGCCAAGGGCCCAAACGCTCTTCTAGCTTCGTAGCGAAATCGGCTGGATCCCCCTGATTTTGTCCGGGGGCTCCCAAGTACAGCCGTGCCGTCGAGGCATCAGGGGCCATCTGTAGAAGCTTCACCCAGCCGCCAATTTTGGCCGTGGGAATGGGAAGATACACGGCCAGCCATTGGCCCACAGTTAGCCGTGCGGCGAAGCCATCCGCCACGTTATCGTTGAAATCAAGCAGAAGCGCATCGTAGCGCTCCTGCCCGTCCCTCACTGTATCGACGGCCGAAGCGAAAAGAGAAACTGTTTGGCTGGCGTAAAGGGAGTAGAGAAGGGGGCTAGAACTGCTGGCTCTAGCCTTGAGTCGCCGAAGGTGTTCAAGACTGCCGTTGGCAGGCGGCGGGGATGCCGCTGGTGCTGCCTCCAGTTCAACCACGCCGGCAGGACCAACCGCCCTTCCATAAGCGAGCGTCAGGTCGCACCGTCGGCCCGGTGCCGAGGCGTCGGCGCCGACGGCGGCGACGCAGTAGACGCGTTTGCCCTGCCGCCGAGCGGCTTCCCACATAGTTTCGACATACACGGGGGCGGAAAAGCCACTGGAGGGGCGGGAGATGGGGTCGCCCGGCTCCAGGAAGGTATTGGACACGATTCCATGGCGTTCCGGGTAAGCGCCGGTGAAGAGGGTAAGGTGGGAGGGGGCGGTCAAGGAGGCGGCGGGGGGCAGCAGTGCCTCGGCGCGCACGCCGCGGCGCGCTAATCGGGCAAGCGCGCCGTCGGGGGGTAGCACACCGCGCGCCAGCAAATCGTCCACCAGCCAATCGGCCGCCCCATCCAGCGAAACCAGCACGACTCGCGGCCGATCGGCGCTGGCGGGGCCCGGTTCGCTGTTCGCGGCAGACAAGAAGCAGGCCAGGAGGGTAATGGCTCCCACGCAAACTGACGGCGCCTTGTTCACTGGTCCAGAAAAATCAACCGCGTTGGCCGCTGCTCCAATTTCCTTCCCCGCCGGATTGTACCAACAGGGCGGTTCGCTCCAGGCGAACTATTTTTCCCTTTTTTCTCTTGCGCACCCGCTTAAGGATATGCTTTACTCTGCCGGTCTTCCCAAAGATGGCCCAGAGGGGACGGTCCCGGTAAGGAGCAATCACTTATGACAACTTTCGTGCGCCCGTGTGTGTATGCCCGGCGGTTTGTGGGTTTCCTGCTCGTAGTGCTTGTCTCGCTCGTGGCCTTGCCCGAAGCCAAAACCCAAAGCCAGGCCGCCAGCGCCTTCTTGGAAGGCACGGTGACGGACGAAACCGGCGCCGTGGTGACTAGCGCCACCGTAGAAGTGCGCCGGCCGACCACGGGTTGGGTGCGAGCGGTAACCACCGATGAGAACGGCCGCTACTTGTTCCCCCACCTGCCGGTCGGCACCTATGACATAACCGTAACGATGAGCGGCTTCCAGCCGGTCAAGTATGAGGGGATCATCATCACGGTGGGTGGGCGGTTTACGCGCGACGTCGCCTTGAAAGTGTCTCCGGTGACGGAAGCGGTTACGGTGACGGGTGAAACACCGTTGCTCGAGACGGCGCGTCCCACCTACCAACAGACTCTCAACACGCGCTCTATCCTCAACTTGCCCCTTATCGCGCGCGGCTTCGAGGCTTTCGTGAAGCTGACGCCGGGCGTGGTTGACTCGGCGCGCAACACGCAATCTTTCGGCGGGCAAAAGGGCATCAACTCCAACTACACCATTGACGGCGCCGACCGCAACAACCCCTTCTTTGGCGGGCAGACCGGGGGCGACCGACCTCCCTTCGTTGTCTCCATGGAAGCGATTCGCGAGTTCGTGGTGCTCAACAATGGCTTCAATGCGGAGTTCGGCCGGTCCGGCGCCGGCCTGGTCAACGTGGTAACCACTTCGGGCAACAACGATTGGCATGGCAAGGCCTGGTACTATTGGCTCGAAGACGATTTCATCACCAACACCGCCGGCACTCCCAGCGGCGCGGCTCCCCTCCAGGCCGCAGGCCGCCGGCAGCAGTTTGGCGGGGACTTCTCTGGGCCCATCGTGCACGACAAAGCCTTCTTCTATTTCAATACTGACAATCAGAAGCGCACGGTGCCTATCGCGCTGCGCTTGATCACCGATCCGGCTGATTGCGCCACCATCACGCTAGCTCCCGGCATCACGCCGGCTGATTGCGACGCGGCCCGCCAAGCGCTGTTGGACGTCGAAGAAGACATCGCCGGTACCGACGATTTGTGGTCGTGGATGGGCCGAGTTGACTGGCACCTCACTGCGGGGAACACTTTGAGCGGTCGCTACAACTACCACAAGAGCGAGCAGGCCAGCGGCACCCACGGCTTCAATCCCTTTGGCGTCACCCAATATGCCGGGTCCCGGACTTTCTTCGGCAGCGAACTGGACACCAGCCACAACCCGGTAGTAACGCTCACCTCGGTCATCACCCCGCGCCACATCAACGAGTTCCGCTTCAACTACAACTGGGAAGACCGCCCGCGCATCCAGAACCCCATCCCGGGCGCCAACACCGCCAATGGGGTCAGCGATGGCACTGCGGTAATCGTTACTGGGATTACGTCAAGCCGACCGGCCCTGGGCGCGGTGGAGTTCCTTCCCATCCCTGAAACCGATACCCGCACGCAGGTGAGTGACAACTTCACCTACGTCTTCGGCAAACACGATCTGAAGTTCGGGGTGGACTACAACCACACCACGGTAGAGCAGGTTTTCCGCGGCAACGCCCGCGGGGTGTACACGTTTGACAACTTCGCCAACTTTGTAAACCGAGTGGAGAACCGCTACCGGCAGTTTTTCGGCTCCGGCGCCCTCACTACCAACGTGGATGAACTCGCCTTCTTTGCCCAGGACACGTGGAGGGCCCGGCCAAACCTTACGATCAGTTACGGCCTGCGCTGGGAAGGGCAGTACAATCCCAGCAACACAACTCCCAACACGACCTTTCCCGAAGGAACGGAAGAGATTCCCGATGATACCCGGATGTGGGCCCCGCGCGTCGGCATCGCTTGGAACCCCACCCCTAGAGCGGTCGTCCGCCTCTGGGGCGGGTTCTTCTATTCGCGCACGCCCATGCTGCTGATGCAGCCCCCCTTAAACAACAACGGCGATGTTTCCGGAGGTTTTACCTTCGATTTCAGCACGGGAAACCCCTGCCTGCCAGCCTTCACTTCTCCCTATGCCGGCCCCTACGACATTCCCGCCGATAGTCCCGCAGACATCACCGCCCTCGCCGGCTGCACCGCGGTTGTGCCCGGCTCTGGGCAGGTTACCGGCGCCGACATCCGCCGGATGCACCTCGATTTTAAGAACTCGCGCACCTTCCGCACTGGGCCCGCCTTCGAATACGAGTTGACGAAAAACACCACCGTGAGTGTGAGCTACACTTATGCGTTTAGCACTCACCTCCAGCGCCTGCGCAACATTAACCTGGCCCCTGCCTGCAGTGCCGTGCCCCTGAACGCAACCTACGACGCCCTCTGCGGCATGGGTATCCCCGTGTACTCAACCAGCCGCCGCGCCCGCGACTCCTCCGGCAACCTCCTCTTCCCGGGCGTCGCCGCCAACGTGCTGACCGAAAGCTCTGGCGACGCCCGCTACCACGCCGTCACTTTTGCGGTGAACAAGCGCTGGAGCGATAAGTTCCAGTTCCAAACTTTCTACACCTGGTCGCAGAACAAGAGTCACGACGACAACGAGCGGGATGCCAGCACGCGGCGATTCTACGATCCCTTCGACCCCGACGCTGACTTCGCTCGCTCCAATCTCGACATTCCGCACAATTTTGTCGCCAATGGCGTCTGGGAGCTGCCCTTCGGCTTTCAGGTCTCCGGCCTCGTCAACTGGCGCTCGGGCTCGACCATCGACGCCCTGACCGGAACGGATTCGCTCTCCACCTCCTTGACCGGGGCGTCCCCGGAAGCCATCGAACTGATCCGTGCCCTGGTCGGCGACCCCAGCGCCACCGTGCTCCGCTCCGGGAACGGCGATGGCAACAGCTCCCCTGACCGGCCCATCGTGAACGGCCGCGTGCTGGAGCGCAACGCCTTCCGGCAGGACCCGGTCTTCCAGACCGATATGCGCGTCGCCAAGAACTGGCGGATCGGTGAGCGTCACCGCATCGATTCTTTCATTGACATGATCAACATTTTCGACACCGACAACTTCTTCACCACCGACACCCGGGTCAATAGTTCCACGTTCTTGGATAGAAACGAGGCAGGCACGCCCTTTCTTTTCCAGCTCGGGGTGAAGTACAGCTTCTAGTCACAGCAACAAGGCTAAGCCCGTCACACGGGACGGCAACGGAGCCTGCGCGGCCCCAGGGGACAACGTCCTCTGCTCGGGTTAGAGAGGGGCGACTTCGCAGAAGGCTTTGATGACGTCCCGTCAGCCCAGGTAGTTTGGGAAAGTGATGGGAGCAGCAAGAGTTCTATCGCGGCGAACCAGAAATGCTCTCATACTGTGCAAAATTCTAAAGAAGTGTGCACATCCACAACATCCACACCATGCCCTCCTTAGGCCAAGAATAGTCTTGACATTCGCTTTTGTTTCGCCTAAACTGGGTACTGCAGGCCCCTAAGGGTAGAAGTTCAGGACGATTCTCCCGCCGAGGCCCGGAGGTCGGCAAGGAGTTTCCCAATGGCGTTGACGCGACGGCAAAAGCAGGTGTTGGATTTCATCGTAAGCTTTATCAACCGCCACCGTTACTCCCCTTCTTTCGAAGAAATCGCTGAGGGGTTGAACCTTACCTCGCTGGCCACGGTGCACAAACACCTGCAAACGCTGGAAAAGAAGGGCTTCATTCGCCGCGGCTACAACCAGAGCCGATCCCTCGAAGTGATGCAGTTGCCGCGCCCGGTGAAGGAAGACGTGGCGCGGCAAGTCTTCGAGCTGCCCTTGATGGGGCGGATTGCCGCTGGCCGACCGGTAGAGGCGGTGGAGAACCCGGAGACGATTTCGCTCGCCGAGTTCACGCGCTCGCGCAATGTTTTCGTGCTCGAGGTGAAGGGCGACTCGATGATCGAGGACCACATTGTTGACGGTGATTTCATCATTGTCGAGCAGACTGAGAACGCCAACAACCGCGACATCGTGGTGGCGCTGGTGGGGGGACAAGAAAGCACACTCAAGCGCTTTTTCCGCGAGCCCGGCGGCAAGGTGCGCCTGCAACCCGCCAACCCCAGCTTGCCGCCGATTGTTGTCGCCGCCAAGGACGTGCAAATCCAGGGGCGCGTCGTCGGCATCCTGCGCCGCTACTAGTCGGACAAAAAGCAGATCCCTCGCTACGCTCGGGATGACAGCGTGCTCAAGGGCACGCTGTCAGGTTCGGAAGAGTACGGATTCGCGCTGGAAGGCGCGCACGGCGACGAAGAGCGCCGCGGCGGCGTAGAGGCAGCTCGAGCCAAAAATCAGCAGGATGAGTCCCCAGGGATAGTTGCCTGACAGGATTTCTTTCGACACCAGGCTGACATTGAGGATGGGCACGAGCGCCAATTTTGCGTTCAGCTCCACGCCGGGTAGCAGCGCGGCAATCGCCGGCAGGATGACAACAAACACCAACGGCTGGACGTAGCTCTGCGCCTCCTTGTAGCTCTTGGCCAGGATTGAGAGGGCCAGCAGCGAAGCCGAGAACAGCACCGCCAGCGGCAGCACCATGAAGAAGACCGCCGCCACGCCCGTGCCGCTGATGACGAAACTCAGAGGCTCGCGGCCCGAGCGGCTCATTCCCTTAAAAGTGTCGGCGGCGAGGAGAAAGGTGGCGGCGAACGAGCCCAGGGCAAGCAGGGTGGTGACGAGCGAAGCGGTCAGCACCATCAGGAATTTCCCTACCACCAGCTCGGTCCGCCCCACGGGGCTGGCGAGGATGGTTTCGATGGTGCCGCGCTCTTTTTCTCCCGCCGTCAGGTCCATGGCGGGATAGGCGGCGCCGGTCAGGCAGAGAATAATGATCATGTAGGGGAGAAGCCCACCCAGCACGTTGCCGCCGACTTTTTCCGGCGAGGCCACGTTTTCTTCCTCTGCTTTGAAGGGCTCGAGGATGTCGCGGGAGAGGCTGCGGGCCGTCAGGCGCTGCTCGATCACCTTGTCACGATATTCGCGCACCACCTGTTGCAGGCTGCGCACGGCAAACTGTGAGCGCAGCTCGCCAGCGTAGTGGTAGATCTTGACGGTGGGCACCTTGCCGGCGCCGGCCAGCAGTTTTTGCTCGAACTCGGCGGGGAATTCGACGGCGGCGCGCAGCTGCTTGTCATTGATGCGGGCCACGTAGTCCTGCGCCGGGGGGATGACTTGCACACCTTCGGCCGCGCGGATGGCGGCGGCCAGCGCCGGGGCGTGCTCGGCCCCGAGCAGCATCACCGCCGAGCTTTCCCGCTGCGCTTTCTGAATCATGCGCGCCGCCAGGGCCCCGAAGCCAATGGTCATCAGAGGGAAGAGCAGAATGGGGATGACCACCATGGAGATCACCGTGCGGCGGTCGCGCAACTGGTCGAGCAACTCCTTGCGGTACACGATGCCGATGTGGGCGATTTTCATCCGGCCTCCACGGTGCGGACGAAGATGTCTTCCAGGTCGGTGAGGCCGTTGCGCTCGCGAAGCTGCGCCAGCGTGCCTTCGGCGAGCAAGCGGCCGTTGTGGATGATACCGTTGGTGTCGCAGAGCTTCTCGGCTTCGCTCATCACGTGCGTCGAAAAAATGACGGTCTTGCCGCGGGAGCGGCAATCGCGGATGAAGCTGACAATGGTGCGGGCCGTCATGACGTCGAGGCCGACGGTGGGCTCATCGAAAATCATCACTGGCGGGTCATGCACCAGGGTGCGGGCGATGGAAACTTTCTGCTTCATTCCCG
>JBOGNW010000164.1:0-3997 GCA_050747425.1 Candidatus Acidiferrales bacterium | reverse complement strand
GGCCCCAGCCGCGGCGGCCTTTCTTTGCCGACGAGCCCTGAGAAAAGCAGATTCCTCACCCCGAATGCCTGCCCGGGGCTGGCTTTCAGGGTTCGGAATGACAAGTGGTGGCGCGGGTGCGACTAGCTTTTGCGGGCGGCGGAGGGCTGGGGGTGCGAGTGGGCGGCGAGGCGGTTGGCGATCCAGTCGCCGACCTGGGAGGTTTTCGAGCTGCCGCCGAGGTCGCGGGTGGTTTTGCCTTCGGCGATGGAGGCGCGGGCGGCGTCTTCAATACAGGCGGCCTCGGCGCGCAAGCCGAGGTGGTCGAGCAGCATGCCAGCAGTAAGAATCGCGCCCAACGGATTGGCTGTGTTCTGGCCGGCGTACTTGGGGGCCGAGCCGTGGACAGGCTCGAACATGGAAATGCCCTGCGGGTTGATGTTGCCCGAGGGGGCGATGCCCAGGCCACCGATAAGAGCCGCCCCCAAGTCGCTGACAATGTCGCCGAACATGTTACAGGTGACGATGACTTCGAACTGGGTGGGGTCTTTGACGAGCTGGAAAGCGAGGTTGTCGGTGTAGAGGTGGCGCGACTCGATGTCGGGGTATTCCGGCGCGAGGGCCGCAAAAACGCGCTGCCAGAGGTCGTGGCCGTAGGTGAGTACGTTGGATTTGTCGCTCATCACCAGGCGCTTGCGGCCGTGGGAGCGGGCGTAGTCGAAGGCCAGGCGGATGATGCGCTCGACACCCTTGTAGGTGTTGACGTCTTCTTGCAGCGCCACTTCGTCGGGCGTGCCCTTCTTGAAATTCCCGCCCAGGCCGGAGTAGAGGCCTTCGGTGTTTTCGCGGAAGATGACGAAATCAATGTGCTCGCGGCCTTTGAGGGGGGTGAGGGCGGGGTGGAGGAGCTTGGAGGGGCGCAGGTTGGCGTAGAGGTCGAGGCCGAAGCGCATGCCGAAGAGGATGTCGGCAGCGTGCTTCATGTCGGGGATGCGCGGGTCGCCCAGAGCGCCGAGGAGGATGGCGTCGAAGTTTTTGCGCAGGTCGTCGAGCGCGCCGAGGGGGAGTGAGACGCCGTCGCGCAGGTAGCGCTCGGCGCCCCAGTCGAACTCGACGCACTCGAACTGGTGACTGGCGGCTTGGGCGACGGCGGTCAGGACCTTGACCGCCTCGCGCGTGACTTCGATGCCGATGCCGTCACCCGGAACCACCGCGATTCGCTTTTTCATTCCTCTGCCCCTGGGGAGTTACCGCAGCAGAATATACCACGGCGACGGCTGGTTGATTGGTTTACTGGTTCATCGGTTCATTGGTCCAGGAGACTAGCCGCGGCCTCGCTCGGCCAGAAAAACGCCTACCAGCACCAGGGTTCCGCCCACCACGAGGTAGGGCGTGAGGCGCTCGCCGAAGACGATAATTCCGAGGATCGTCACCAGCACGGGCTGCAAGTAGGAGAAGGCGATGACGCGCGAGGCGGTGATCTTGGTCAAGGCGTAATAGAAAATCATGTAGGCGGCGACCGAAGCCACCGCCGCCATGTAGAACACCCCGAACCAGCCCCACCAGCCGATCGCGTGCCAGTCAACATCGAACATTGACCAGCCGGCCAGCGGGATGATAACCACGGCCCCCGCCAGGTAGCTGAAGGTGGTGAGGGTGAGCACGTCGTACCGGGTGGCTACCTGCTTGCTGTAGACAGTGTAGAGCGCGAAGGCGACGCCGCCGCCCAGGGTGATGATGTCGCCGAGAAAGGTGGGGCCTTGCGCGCTCAGCCCGTGTTCGAGCGTGAGGACGGCCACGCCGGTGAAGGAGACCACCATACCCAGCACTTTTTGGAAGGTAAATTCCTCAAGGCCACGGCGGCTGGCGAGCAGCAGGACGTAAATCGGGGTGAGCGAGACGATGAGCGAGGAATGGGCGAGGGTGGTGTAGTGGAGGCCCACGGTGAAGCCGGTCTGATTGAGGGCGACGCCGAAGAGGCCCAGCAGCGCGAACCAGCGCCAGTCACCCGCCTCAAGAGGACGACGCCGGTGCTGCCCGCGGCCGAAGTAGAGCGCCAGCAGAATCAGGTTCGAGAGCATTACGCGCAGGAAAAGCAGCGCAAAGGGCGGGAGCTCGCGCAGGGCCAGCTTGGCAATGACGAAGTTCGCCGACCAGGCGAGCACCATCAGGGAGAGGAGGATGTAGAGCATTCGGCTGGGGTCAGGAGGCGCGCCAAGTCTCGTGGCGAGCGGTGAGCTGCTCGACGCGTGCGCGGCGCACGGCGAAGCCGAGGCCGGGCGCGGTGGGGACGCGGATGGTGCCTTGCGCGGTCACGGTCACTTCGGGCTCGATGATGTCTTCGTCCCAGTAGCGCTGGCTGGCGGAGACGTCGCCGGGAAGAGAAAAATTGGGCAGAGTGGACATAGCCACGTTGTGCGCGCGGCCGACGCCGGATTCCAGCATGCCGCCGCACCAGACGGGAATGCCCGACTTTTGGCAGACGTCGTGCACCTTGCGGGCGCTCGAGTGGCCGCCGACGCGGCCGAGCTTGATGTTGATAATCTGGCAGGCGCGGAGCTCGATAGCGGCCTGGGCGTGGCGGGCGTTGTGGATGGGCTCGTCGAGGCAAACGGGGGTCTGGAGCTGCGCCTGGAGTTTGGCGTGCTGATAGATTTCGTCCCAGGCCAGCGGCTGCTCGATCATCATCAGGAAGAAGGCGTCGAGCTTTTTGAGGTGCGCGGCGTCATCGAGGCTGTAAGCGGAGTTGGCGTCCACCATCAGCTTGACCCCGCGGTGGCGCTCCCGTATGGCGCGCGCCGGCTCCAGGTCCCAGCCGGGCTTGATTTTTATCTTGATGCGCTGGTAGCCCGCCGCCAGCTCTTTTTCAATTTTGGCCAGCAGGGCATCTAGGGTTTTTTGAATGCCGATGGAGACCCCGCAGGCGATTTCCTCGTGCACGCCGCCGAGCAGCTTCCAGAGCGGCAGGTTCTTCTGCTGCGCCTCGATGTCCCACAGGGCGTTTTCCACGCCCGCCTTGGCCATTTCGTGGCCGCGAATGCGCGCCAGCGCCGCCGCTGCCTCGGCCGCCGAGGGCAGCGTCTTCCCCACCAGGAGCGGGGCGATGACTTCTTTGACCACATACCACGCGGTGTCGGTGGTTTCTGAGGAAAACGACGGCTCCTCGCCGGCGGTGATTTCGCCCCAGCCGCTCAAGCCCTCGGCGTGGGCTTCGACCAGCAGGATGCGGCGCTCCTGAGTGACGCCGAAGCTGGTCTCGAAGGGCGCCTTCAGTTTCATCCGCACTTCGCGCAAGGTCAAAGCGTCGAGCTTCATTTTTCTCCCTTGTAGGGCGCGAGCAAGAACGTGCCGCCCGTGTCGTCCGATTCAAAACCGATGACGGCGTAGCCGCGCCCGAACCAATCTTCGAACTGCTGGCGCACGTCGGCTTGCATCTCCTCGGCCGCCGCCATATCGGTTTTCTTGACTTCGTGCAGGGCGGCCGGGACGTGGATGCGCACGGCGTCGGCCGGGTGAGGAACTTTCTCGCCGCGCACCACGGCTTCGACGCGCGGCGTCGCGAGCCACCATTCGGCCACCAGGCGGTCGGTGGGCAGGCCGCCGTGCAGAGGACTCGAGGTGCGGCCGTACTGGTTGCGCACATAGCGGCGCATGATGGCGCCCAGGCGCTCGATGTTGAAGTGGGCGTTGCGGAAGGCGAGCGGGTCAAAGGTCCACTCGAGCAAATCAATTCCCCGCCCGAGCGCATCCTCGCGCTGCTTCAGCTTGAGTTGCCGCCCGATGCCCCGGCTCTGATAGTCGGGCAGCACGGCGGCCATGTGGGAGTGCATGTAGACGCGGCCGTTGCGGTAGCCGGGCACGGCCATCACGAAGCCGATGATTTCCTTGGCGTCGAAGGCGCCGAAGACCTGCCCGCCGATTTTCATGGCCACCACGAACAAGCGTAGCGGGACCACGTCCACGTCTTCAAAACCCCAGATGATTTTTTGCAGCTCGACGCAGCGCTGGAATTCGGCGA
>JBOGNW010000163.1:0-3975 GCA_050747425.1 Candidatus Acidiferrales bacterium | reverse complement strand
GTACGGTGCTGATGAACGGCAAGGCGGTGAAGTCTTGCACGGTGCTGGCGGTGCAGGCCGACGGCGCCGACATCACCACCATCGAAGGCTTGGCCCGCGACGGCAAGCTCCATCCCGTGCAGGAAGGCTTCTGGGAGGAGCACGGGCTGCAATGCGGCTACTGCACGCCGGGGATGATTCTGGCCGGCGCCGCCCTGCTGGCCGAGAAGGCCAACCCCAGCGAAGCGGAAATCCGGCGCGCCCTCGCCGGCAATCTGTGCCGCTGCACCGGCTACCAGCACATCGTCAACGCCATCCAGTCGGCCGCGGCCAAGATGAAAAAACGGAAGCCTGGCGTCAAGCCTGCGCGCGTTCGTGCTCGGGCTCGCGGGCGGCGCCGCTGAGGACCAGCTATGGCCACCAGGAAAAAAGCCAAAGCCCGGGCCAAGTGGATCGGAATGCCGCTCAAGCGCCGCGAAGACCCGCGCCTCATTCAGGGGCTCGCCCACTATGTGGACGATATCGCCCTGCCGGGGATGCTCCACGCCGCTTTTCTGCGCAGCCCGCACGCCCATGCGCGCGTGCGCAAGATTGACATCAGGGCCGCCGAGAAAGCGCCGGGCGTCGTGGCGGTGCTGACGGGAAAGGACATCGCGGGCAAGCTCGGCTTCGTTCCCGTCGCCGCTGACCTCCCCGAGCTCAAGATTCCCGCGCATCCGGCGCTGGCTGGAGACAAAGTCCGCTACGTGGGCGAGCCGATGGCGGTGGTGGTGGCGGAGGATCGCTACAACGCAAGGGACGCAGTTGAGCTGATTTTGGCGGATTTCGACCTGCTTTCGGCGATAACCGATGCGGAGAAAGCCCTCGAAAAAGGCTCCCCGCGCGTCCATGAGCAGTTCAAGGACAACCGGGCCTGCGCGTGGAAGCTCGAGGCCGGTTTTCCCGAAAAAGCCTTCGCCCAGGCCGACCGGGTGGTGCGGCAGCGCTTTCTGAACCAGCGGCTGATTCCGATGGCCATGGAGCCGCGGGGGGTGCTGGCGAGCTACGACCCGGGGCCCAAGCAGCTCACCGTCTGGACCTCGACGCAAATCCCGCACCTGGCCCGGACACAGATTGCGGTGATGGTGGGGATGCCGGAGATGCAGGTACGGGTGATCGCGCCGGAAGTGGGCGGGGGCTTCGGCAGCAAGTTGAATGTCTACGGCGAAGAAGGCCTGGTGGCTTACCTTTCCATGCAACTGAAGCGGCCGGTGAAATGGATGGAGAGCCGCCGCGAGAATTTCCAGGCCACCATCCACGGGCGCGACCAGATTGACGACGTGGAAGTGGCGGTGAAGAAGGACGGCACCATCACGGCGCTGCGCGCCCGCATCGTGGCCGACCTCGGGGCCTACCACCAGTTGCTCACCCCGGCCATTCCTACGCTCACCGGCCTGCTGATTCTGGGCGCTTACAAGATTTCGGCGGTCTCGGTCGACTACGTGGGGGTGTTCACCAACAAGATGGCTACCGACGCCTACCGCGGGGCCGGCCGCCCGGAAGCCACTTTTATCATCGAGCGGATGATTGACCTGGTAGCGATGGAGCTGGGCAAGGACCCGGCGGAAATCCGCCGCAAGAATTTCCCCCAGCCCAAGGATTTCCCCTATGCCACGCCGACCGGAGTTATCTACGACAGCGGCGACTACGCGGGGGCGCTCAAGAAAGCGCTGAAAATCGTCAACTACGAGAAACTGCGCCGCGAGCAGAAGAAGCTCTGGAAACAGGGCCGCTATCTGGGCATCGGGCTTTCAAGCTATGTGGAGATTTGCGCGCTCGGTCCCTCTTCGGCGGCGCCGCCGGCCGTGGGCTGGTGGGAGAGCGCCACGGTGCGTATCGAGCCCACCGGCAAAGTCACCGTGCTCAGCGGCTCGAGTCCCCACGGCCAGGGGCAAGAAACGAGCTTCGCGCAAGTTGTCGCCGAAGAGCTGTGCCTCACGCCGGATGACGTGGTGGTCCTGCACGGCGACACCCTGGTTGTGCCCTACGGTATCGGCACCTTCGGGAGCCGGGCGACGGCCGTGGGGGGCACCGCGCTCTACCGCGCCCTGCAAAAACTCAAGCAGAAGATGACCCGCCTGGCCGCCCACCTGCTGGGAGTAGCGCCGGAGCAGATTGTCTTCCGCGACGGCGTGTTTTCGGTGAAGGGCAAAGCGCGCCTGAAGAAGACGCTACAGGAAATCGTGGGGGCGGCCTACACGGCGAAGACACTGCCGGTGGATTTCGAGCCCGGCCTGGAGGCGACGACTTTCTACGAGCCCTCGAACTTCACCTTCCCTTTCGGCACGCACGCCTGCGTGGTGGAAGTGATGCCGGAGACCGGCGACATCCACATCCGCCGCTACGTGGCGGTGGACGATTGCGGCAACGTGATCAACCCGCTGCTGGTGGACGGGCAGGTGCACGGCGGCATCGTGCAGTCGCTGGGGCAGGCGCTGCTGGAAGAAGCCGTCTACGACGAGAACGGGCAACTAGTGACCGGCGAGCTGATGGACTACGCCATTCCGCGGGCGTGGGACGTGCCGCGCTTTGAGACCTCGCGCACGGTAACGCCCTCGCCGGTGAACCCGCTGGGGCTGAAGGGGGTGGGGGAGGCCGGCACCATCGGCGCCACGCCCGCCATCGTCAACGCCGTGGTGGACGCCCTGCGGCCGCTCGGCGTGCGCGACATCCCCATGCCGCTCAAACGCGAGCGACTGTGGGCGCTGTTTCAGGAGAAGAGAGCCCCATGATTCCGCGAGAATTCGACTACTTCGCCCCGCAAACTTTGCCGGAAGCGCTGGAGCTGCTGGCCGAGCACGGCGCCGACGCCAAGCTGTTGGCCGGCGGCCACAGCCTGCTGCCGATGATGAAGCTGCGGCTGGCGACACCGGCTACAGTGATTGACCTCGGGCGCATCCCGGAGCTGGCGTACATTCGCGAAGAGGGAAACACCATCGCCATCGGCGCCTTGACCACGCACGCTGACATCGAGCACTCGAAGCTGCTGCGCCAGCGTGCTCCCTTACTGGCCGAAACCGCGGCGGAAATCGGCGACGTGCAGGTGCGCAACCGCGGCACACTCGGCGGCGCGGCGGCGCACGCCGACCCAGCAGCCGACTACCCGGCGGCGCTGCTGGCTGTTGAGGCCGAATTTGTCTTGGCCGGGCGCACGGGCACGCGCAAGGTGGCCGCGAAAGAATTTTTCGTGGATATGATGACTACAGCGCTCAAGCCCAATGAAGTTTTGACCGAAGTTCGTTTCGCGGCTGACACAAAGCGCACCGGCTCGGCCTACGTCAAACTCCACCAGCCGGCCTCGGGCTTCGCGATTGTGGGCGTGGCGGTGCGTCTGGAGCTGGCGGGCGCCAGCAAGTGCCGCCAGGCGTGCGTCGGCGTCACGGGTGTGGCGCCCAAGGCCTACCGCGCCACGGCGGTGGAGAAGGCCCTCAACGGGCAGGCTCTCAACCCGGAGCGTATGGCGGCGGCCGCGGCTAAAGCGGCGCAGCGTGTCGAGCCGCTCTCTGATCTCCATGCCTCGGCCCGATACCGGGCTGCCATGGCGGGAGTGCTCACACGTCGCGCGCTCACGCTGGCTTTGGATCGCGCCAAGAAATGACAGGGCAGGGAAACGCTGCAAGAAATGCAGATTCCTCGCCCCCATGGGGATCAAGGGCTCGGAATGACAGCAAGGCGGCAAGGGATGAACCCTTGCCCTACCCAAGCCACGGAAGGACGGGAGGGCGGACGGCAAGGCACAAGGCCTTGCCCTACCCAAACCGGCGAGGACGGGAGGGCACAAGGCCCTCCCCTACACTGCCGCTCCCTTCGACTCGCTGCGCTCGCTCCCTTCGACTCGCTGCGCTCGCTCAGGGTCTCCGCTTCGCTACGACAGGGTCTCCGCTTTGCTCCGACAGGGCAGGCGGAATGACAGACGAGAAAGCGAAGGGCACCCTCCGACTGCGCTCCCTTCGGCCG
>JBOGNW010000162.1:0-9126 GCA_050747425.1 Candidatus Acidiferrales bacterium | reverse complement strand
CCACGCTGTTGGGCAAAACCTGCACGGCCGTGCAAGTGATGACCGTGGTGGTGGTGGTGGCAGAGGAAGTTTTCCTGGCCGAGCCGCTGCAGTGGGCCAAGGAGTTGTTCCTGTGGTTGACCGCCGGTCTCACCATTCTTTCGGGCCTGCACTATGCCTATCGCACCGGAAAGTTGTTGCCGGCGGCCTCGCCGAAACCCTGAGGTACGCGGGGCCGCGTTTGACTTGCGGCGCCGGGAGCGTCTAGTATGAACTTTGACCCGAGCAGTTCCTCCGTACCGCAGCTCTCTTGGGGGCAATGGAAGGGGAAGCTGTCGGCCACCCATGGCACGTCTGATTGTCTTCACTGATATAGACGGAACACTGCTGGACTCGAACCGCTTGCGCTGGCGGCCGGCGGAGCCGGCCGTGCGCGGCTTGCGCGCCCGCGGCATTCCCGTGGTGCTGTGCACCAGCCGCACCCGCGCCGAAGTCCTGCCGCTGCGCAAGGAGCTGGGACTCCGCGACCCCTTCGTGATGGAAAACGGCGGCGCTATCTGCATTCCCCGCAACTACTTCCCCTTTGCGCTGCCCACGGCGCGCGTGGAGGCGGGCTTCCAGGTGCTGGAGCTGGGCCAGCGCTACCAGAATCTGGTGCAGGCGCTGGACGAAGCCGCCAAAACCAGCGGCATCGAGGTGCGAGGTTTCAGCCGCATGAGCGAGAAGGAGGTAGCGGCCAGCTTGGGGACGAATCGCGCCGGCGCCCGTCTGGCCCGCCAGCGGGAATACGACGAGCCTTTCCTGCTAGAGAAGGGCACCAGCAAGCAGCGCGAGCGGTTCTTCCGCTGGCTGCAGCAGCGCGGGCTGCGCTGGCAGGAGGACGGCCGCTTCCACCATTTGATGGGCGACAACGACAAGGGCGCGGCCGTGAGCCGGCTGATTGAGCTCTACCGGCAGCAATACGGAATCATCCACACTCTTGGCCTGGGCGATGCTGCCAGCGATCTTGATTTTCTCAGCGTGGTGGACAGCGCGGTGGTGGTGGCCGGAGCCGACGGGTCGCACGACCCCGAGCTGCGGCGGCGCCTGCCTCAGGCGCGGCTGGAGCCGGCTCCCGGGCCGGCCGGCTGGAACCGGGCTATTCTCGACATCCTGGAAGCCGTGGACTAACCGGCCAGGCGTAGCGGGTTCGCGCTCGCCTGTGATAGGATAAAAATTTCCGAGCCTGTAGCGCCTCGCCGCTTCCGAGAGGCTCATGCCGCCGCGGACGCTCTACGAAAAAATCTGGGATGCCCACGCCGTTAACGAAGAACCGGGCAAGCCCTGCCTCCTCTACATTGATCGCCACCTCATTCATGAAGGCACCTCGCCGCAAGCCTTCACGGGCCTGAAGGCGGGGGGGCGCCGCGTGCGCCGGCCCGACTTGACCTTTGCGGTAATGGACCACTCGGTGCCCACCAAAGACCGCCACTTGCCCATCGTGGATTCGACCGCCGCCGCCCAGTTCGAGGTTCTGGCCCGCAACTGCGCCGAGACTGGCGTGCGCCTCTTCGATATGCACAGCGCCAATCAGGGCATCGTGCACATCATCGGGCCGGAGCTGGGGATCACCCAGCCGGGACAGACGATTGTGTGCGGCGATAGCCATACCTCAACGCACGGCGCCTTTGGGACCCTGGCCTTCGGGATTGGCACCAGCGAGGTCGAGCACGTGTTGGCCACCCAGTGCCTGCTGCAATTCAAATCCAAGACGTTGTTGATCCGCGTCGACGGCCAGCGGCCCCCGGGGACCACCGCCAAGGACATCATCCTGACCATCATCGGCCGAATTGGCGTGGCGGGTGGAACCGGCCACGTCATCGAATACGCGGGCGGAGCCATCCGGGCGCTCTCGATGGAAGGGCGGATGACGATTTGCAACATGACCATCGAGGCGGGCGCGCGCGCGGGCATGGTGGCGCCGGATGAGAACACTTTTACCTACTTGGAGGGGCGGCCGTTCGTGCCGCGCGGCAAGGAGTTTCAAGAGGCGGTGGCCTTCTGGAAGACGCTGCCGTCGGACACCGAGGCTCGCTACGACCGCACGGTGGAGTTGCGGGCGGAAGGGATTGCTCCGCAGGTCACCTGGGGAACCAATCCGGGGATGGTCACCGAAGTTACGGGGCGCGTCCCTGACCCGAGCGAGTTTTCCGACCCCGTGGATCGAAAGGCTGCCGAGCGCGCTCTCGAGTACATGGGATTAAGGCCGGGAACCGCCATCCGGGACATTCCCCTCGACCGCGTCTTCATCGGCTCCTGCACCAACTCGCGCTTGGAAGACTTGCGCGCCGCGGCGCGCGTGGTGGCGGGGAAGCGCGTGGCGCGCTCGCTCAAGCAGGCCCTGGTGGTGCCGGGCTCGCGTTTGGTGAAAGCGGCGGCGGAGAAGGAAGGATTGGACAAGATTTTCGAGGAGGCAGGTTTTGAGTGGCGCGATTCCGGTTGCAGTATGTGCATCGGGATGAACGCCGATGTGCTGCCGGCTGGGGAGCGGTGCGCCAGCACCTCCAACCGCAACTTCGAAGGACGGCAGGGAAAAGGCGGACGCACGCACCTGGTGAGCCCGGTGATGGCGGCTGCGGCCGCCCTGGCCGGGCACTTTGTGGACATCCGCGAGGGGAACATGGACGGCGTCGAATAAACGAGGAGACCTGAGCGATGCAGGAATTCTCGCAACACGCGGGGTTGGTGGCAGCGCTCGATCGCGTAAACGTTGACACCGACCAGATGGTGCCGAAGCAGTTTTGCAAGCTGCTGACCCGCGAAGGCTACGGGCGCATCCTGTTTTACGACTGGCGCTACCTGGATGGCGAAGTGCCCAACCTCCATTTCGTCCTGAACCAGCCGCGCTACCAGGGCGCTTCCATTTTGCTGACCCAGGCCAACTTCGGCTGCGGCTCCAGCCGCGAGCACGCCGCCTGGGCCGTGCTCGACTTCGGCTTCCGCGTGGTCATCGCTCCCAGCTTTGCTGATATTTTCTACAACAACTGCTTTAAGAATGGCATCCTGCCCGTGACTCTTCGCACAGCGGATGTGGATGAGTTGTTCCGGCGAGCCGAGGCGACCGAAGGCTACCGGCTGAGCGTCGACCTCGAAACGCAAACCATTTCCGATGAGCGCGGTCTGCTCCTCACCTTTGACATCGATCCCTTTCGCAAACAGGCGCTCCTGAAAGGCCTCGACGATATCGGCTTGACCCTCCAGCAGGAGGACAGAATCTCGGCCTATGAACGCGCCCACCAGCCGCGCGTGGTTCTCTATGACTCCGCGAGTGTGGATGTGAAGTTCGCCTCGAAGAACTAGTCCGCCCGCGCAATCCCTGATGGCTGGTCTCTCGGTTAGCGCGGAGCCGTGGGCAAGTGCAGGAAGACCATGGCGATGCTCCAAAGAATTATCGCCACCGACCCCCAGCCCATAAGCTGCTCGAGTCCGCGATCGAGGGCGCTTACCGCACGGTGACTCCCCACCACGCGACCGAGCACCAGCCCGCCGAGCAGCCCGCCCAGGTGGGCGGCGTTGTCGAAGGGCAGAAATATCCCGATGATCATCATGAACACCGCCCAGCGGATGAGTGAGGCGCGGTATTCGCGGGCGAACCCCGGTCGCTGGCTGACGTAGGAGATGAGCACCCCGATGAGTCCGAAGATGGCCGCCGAGCTCCCCGCGCTCAGCACGGGCCGGCCGTGCAGGTCATACCACCAGAAGCTGAGCGCAAAGCCGGCTACGCCGGTGACCAGATACTGAAAGAGAAACCGGCGCGAGCCGAACAACTCTTCCACCTGCGGCCCCACCTGCCAGAGCGCGAAGGAGTTGAACGCGAAGTGATAGATATCGAAGTGCAGGAAGTTGGGCATCACCAGCCGCCAGTACTCTTGCCCGAAATAAATGTGGTAGCCGGACTTGGCGCCCAGCAGCAGCAACACGCGCCCCGAAACGCCCACGGCGCTGACTTCCTCGCTGCCAGCGCGATGGCTGATGATCCAGGCGACGACAAAGAACACCAGGTTGATGAACATCAATCCATAGGTCGCCGGGTTCTCCGCCGGAATCACCGCCAGCGACAGGCGCTTGAAGGCGGAGAGCGAAAGCGCGCCCTGACTCGTGCCACAATGCGAACAAACCTTTTCGTTCGCTCCTACCAGGCGCCCGCAGTTGAAGCAGACCCGTGGCCGCGGCTCGCGGCGGAAGAGTCCTTCCAGGCCCGCCCGCAAGCGTTCGCGGGCGCGAGAGAATTTCCAGCGGAGTCGCGGCCAGAGCTCCAAGAGTGCGGTTGCTTGCCAGCCCGGCAAGCGGCTCCTATAATACCTGCCGAGCCCCAGCGGAGAGGAAGCTTTTTCCCATGCCCGCCAAGGATAAAACCCGGGAAATCAGCGGACGCCTCGAGCGCGCCGGGCGTCGTTTGGACAAAGCGATTGACCGCCTGATTGACGTGCTCGACAAAAAAGTCCGTCCCGCCGCCCAAAAGCATTCGGCGGAGCTCTTGCGTGACACGGCCCGCGCCCTCGGCAAGCTGGCCGCCCGCCTCGAGCGCCGCCAGCGCGGAAAGCCGCCGGCGCGGTGAGCGGTACGCATCAGCTCGGGCGACGCCTGGGGCTGGGCGCCCTGCTGCTGGTCTTCCTGTTGAGCGGCGGCGGGTGCCACCGCCGCCGGCGCGCTGCGGCGCCACCGCCTCCTTCCACACCGCAGGCCGAGGGCGAGGGGGAAACCGGCCTGGCTTCTTGGTACGGTGTTCCCTACCACGGCCGGCCCACTTCGAGCGGCGAGATTTACAACATGAACGACATGACCGCCGCCCACCGCACATTGCCTCACCAAACGATGGTGCGCGTCACCAATCTCGAAAACCAGCTAGTGATCACCGTGCGCATCAATGACCGCGGCCCCTTCATCGAGGGTCGCATCATTGACCTCTCCCGCGCGGCTGCCGAGGCTATTGACATGGTCGGCAAAGGCACGGCTCTGGTGCGGCTGGAAATCCTCAATCGTCCGCCGGAGCCGCCCGCCGCCGCCGCGGGAGGACGCTTTTCAGTGCAGGTAGGCGCCTTCCAGGTGGAGGCCAACGCCCTGGATCTGCAGGCGCGCCTGGCGCGCAGCTACGACGACGTGTTCATTGAAAAGCACGAGGCCCCCAATGGCATCTACTATCGCGTGCGAGTCGGCCGCCTGCGCACCTACGAGGAGGCCCTCGGGCTGGCGCGCCAGTTGGGCCGCGAGCCCGGCATCGCCGCCCCGCTCGTGGTGCGCCTCGACTAGCCGCCGCGGGGAAAGGGAAGAGCCAGTGTGAGCAAAGACTGCCTGTTTTGCCGCATCCTAAACAAAGAAATCCCTTCGAAGATTGTCCACGAGGACGATCAGGCGGTGGCCTTTGAAGACATCAACCCTCAGGCCCCCACGCACCTGCTGCTCGTGCCCCGCAAGCACCTGGCCGGCTTGAACGACCTGACGCCAGCCGACGCTGCCCTCGTCGGCCACCTGCACCTCGTGGCGGCGCAGCTCGCCCGCCAGCGCGGCATCGCCGAAAGCGGTTACCGCACCGTCTTGAACACCGGCCGGGGCGCCGGCCAGTCGGTCTTCCACTTGCACTTGCATCTGCTCGGCGGGCGCGGGATGCGCTGGCCGCCGGGCTAGCGCGCCCGGCCAGGAGGCTCGCCATGAAGGTACGTTTCCTGCTTGCAGCAGCGATGGTGTTGCTGCCGGTCCCCTCGCTCCTCGCCGATGTCATCGTGCTCAAGAGCGGCCGCCGCATCCAGGCCTACAAAGTCGAAGAGCGCGGCGACCGCGTCTACTACGAGACCGAAGACGGAGAAACAACCATCCCCAAACGGCTGGTGGAGCGCATCGAGCGCGGCGATTTTGTGGGGGCTCCCGCGGCCTCCGGCTCTTCCGCCCCGGCTGTGG
The DNA here is from genome assembly GCA_050747425.1 of Candidatus Acidiferrales bacterium. Taxonomy (GTDB): domain Bacteria; phylum Acidobacteriota; class Terriglobia; order Acidiferrales; family 2-02-FULL-67-57; genus CAYTXK01. Next base: position 3,213 of record JBOGNW010000162.1, on the reverse strand, counting down.
AGCTGCCGGAGGTGAAGCTGCCGGAAGGTGACGACCCCGATGTTCAGCGCGTGGTCGAAGGGGGCAAGGTTGATCGGCAGTTGCTCGAGCGGTTCGACCGGGAGGCCGAGGGTGGGTCCGACACCGCCCGCCACCGCGCCATCGCCGCGCGCATCCTGGTCGCCAGGTTGCAGGCGAAGCAGAACGACTTGCCGGGTGCTACGGACACGCTGAATCGGGCTCTCACCTTCTCGCCCCGGGACCCCGCGCTCCTGCTCCAGCTCGCGGCACTGGCGTATCTTCAGCAGCAGTACGCGGCCGCGCTCGACACCCTACGGCCCGTGCTCGATGACCCCGCCTATGCTTTCGACGCTTACGCACTGCAAGGGCGCATTTACTACCAGCGGGAGGAAATGGATCGCGCCTTGGCCGCCTGGAAGCACGCCCTCACCCTTCAGGCCAGCCCCGAGCTGGAAGCGCTCATCGAGCGCGTGGAGCGCGAGGCCCAGGCCGTCGAGCGCTTCCAGGATCGCTCCAGTGGCCGCTTCATTCTTCGCTACGAAGGCGGCCAGGAAGGCTCGCAGCGCCTGGCCGCAAGCATCCTCGATACCCTCGAATCGCAGTACGACAGGCTGGCGAGCGACTTTGATGTGCTGCCGCGCGAGCCGATCGTGGTGCTGCTCTATCCCAACGAAATTTTCTACGCTCTGACGGGCATGCCGCCCCAGGTTCACGGCCTGTTTGACGGCAAGATTCGCGTGCCCTTGCAAGGCGTGATCTCGCTGACGCCGCGGTTGGAAGAAGTGCTGCGCCACGAGTTGACCCACGCCTTCATCTACGTCAAGACCCGCAACCGTTCGCCGCGCTGGCTGCACGAAGGGCTGGCGCAGTGGTATGCCGGCCAGCGCCTGTCCATCAGTCCCACCGATCTGCTGCCGCTGTTTGAGAATCGCGACGGCCGCGGCCTGGTCGCCATCGAGCTGGCTTTTGAGGGGGACCCGGACCAGATCATGGTGGCCTATTTCGGTTCGCTGTTGGTCGTAGATACGCTCGAAGGACGCTTCAGCCGCAGCGACATGGAGCGCTGTCTTGCCGCATTAGCCCAGGGGCAGTCGTTGCCGCAGGCGATGAATACGGCCTTTCGCTTGACTCTCGAGGACGTGGACCGTCTTCTCTACGATGCCATCCACTGAGTCTGTGTGAACCGGAGGCGAGGGAAGCAATTCTTTAGAAAACACCTGAAACGGGAGGAAAGAACTATGCGCAAGCAACTCAGCTTACTCATAGCATTTGTTCTGGGGATTGGTCTCGCGACCGCCCTGGCTCAGAAGTCCAAGGACGCTACGGTCGTGGACCCCGACGTGCACAACGTCGTGCTGGAAAATGACCACGTGCGCGTGTTTGAGGCTCGGGCCGGTGCTGGAACGAAGAGCCCGATGCATTCGCATCCGCCCTTTGTGCTGGCCAGCCTGGGCTCGGCGCGCGTCAAACTGACGTTGCCCGACGGGAGCAAACAGATTCTCGACCTGCGTCCCGGACAGGTCATGTGGATGGAGAATGCCGAGCACTCTTGGGAGTTGCTGGCCGGCAACCTGCATGTAATTGCCGTGGAGGTCAAGTCGGCGGTGCGACCGGCAGCGGGAAAGTAAAAATCTACAGCGTCAGCAGCAGCCCGGCGAGCAGCGCGGCGCGTTCGGGCATCCGGCGTATCACCACGAACTCGCCGGGCGAATGCGCGCCGCCGCCCACCCCGCCCAGTCCGTCGAGCGTGGGAACCCCAAGCGCAGCCGTGAAATTACCGTCTGAGCCACCGCCGGTTGAAGATTCCTGAAGCCGCACGCCGAGGACGCGAGCCAGTTGCTCTGCCTGGCGGAACAGACGCACCACCTCGCCCGTGCGCTCGAGCGGGGGGCGGTTCACTCCGCCGCGAACCTCGAGGCGCGCCCGGCGGTCAACGGTCTTGAGTGTGCGCACCTTTCGGTTGATCCACGGCCCATCGGCGCGGCGGGCCACGCGCGCGTCCACCAGCGCTCGGGCGCGCTCGGCCACCACGTTGGTGCGTGTGCCACCCTCGATGACGTCGACGTTCAACGTCAGACCGCGCGCCGGCCGGGCGAAACGCTTGAGGCGAACAATCTGCCGCGCCAGCTCCTCGATGGCGTTCACGCCTTTCTCTGGCTCGATGCCCGCATGGGCGGCGCGGCCCCGCACGGTGATTTGGAACTCGCCCACTCCTTTGCGGGCCGTCTTCAACGCGCCCGCGAGCCCGCTCGCCGGCTCCAGTACCAGCACGGCGCGGCTGCGGCGGGCTTCCGGCTCGAAGACATGCCGGCCGCCCTCGCTGCCCATTTCTTCATCGCTGGTAAAAACGAAAACGATCTTGCGGCCTGTCCCGGGTTCCGCCTTGAGCGCCCGCAGCACCTCCACGGCAAAGAGTCCCTGCACCAGCCCGCTCTTCATATCCACCGTGCCGGGCCCGCAGGCGCGGCCTTGGCGTACGCGAAAGGGCATGCGCGCGAGAGTACCAAGCGGATAAACGCTATCGAGGTGGCCGAGCACGAGAAGCTGGCCTTGCGGTCGGCCGCGGCCGAGGATTACTTCGGCGCGCACCACGGCGCCCCAGTGGCGCGGCCGGACGAGAGTCACACGCGCGCCCTGTCGCCGCCATTCCCGCGCTAGAAACTCAGCCAGGCGTGTTACCGCCGCTTTGTCGGTGGTGGGCGATTCGATGCGAACCAAGTCCCCGAGCAGCTTTACCATCGCCTCCTGGCGGCGGCGTAAGTGGCGGTAGAGTTCAGGCAAGAACAATTCTGGCGTCATCGCGAGCCGCCCATCGTAGCCCAGCGCTCCCGGCCCGGCAAGCGGCTTTGCCCTCTCAGCAGCGCGCTTCAGCTATAATCGAGCGATTACAACGCTGTGAGGAGACCCGTCGTTGAAGCTGAGCCGGGCTGAAATCGAGCAGCTCTTGCCCCACCGCGAGCCGTTCTTGATGGTGGACGAAATCGTGGAGCTGGTGCCGCAGCAGCGCGCTGTCGCCGTCAAGAACGTGCGCGCCGACGAGTACTACTTCTCCGGCCACTTTCCCGGCGCGCCGGTGATGCCCGGTGTGCTCATCGTCGAAGCGCTGGCGCAGACCGGAGCGTTGCTGCTGCTGCGCGAGATTCCCGACCGCGACCACAAGCTGGTTTTTTTCGCGGGCATTGACGGCGCGCGCTTCCGCGCCCCGGTTTTTCC
>JBOGNW010000161.1:0-2806 GCA_050747425.1 Candidatus Acidiferrales bacterium | reverse complement strand
GAAGCGCTGAACCGCCGGCCCGAGATTGACTCCATTCTGGTGCAGTTGCCGTTGCCGCCGCAGGTGGACGCGCTGGAAATTCTTCGGACGGTTGACACCGCCAAGGACGTGGACGGTTTTCATCCCTTCAACGTGGGACTGCTGGTCGCCAACCGGCCGGGGCCGCGGCCCTGCACGCCGGCCGGCATTATGGAGCTGTTGCGCCGCAGCGGCATTGATCCCAAGGGGCAGCACGCGGTGGTCATCGGCCGCAGCGACATTGTGGGCAAGCCGCTGGCGCTGCTCCTACTCCACGCGCACGCCACCGTCACCATCTGCCACACGCGCACGCGCGACCTGCCGGGCGTGGCGCGCACCGCCGATCTTCTGGTGGCTGCCATGGGCCGCGCGGCTTTCGTGACCCCGGACTTTGTGCGGCCCGGGGCGACCGTGATTGACGTCGGCATTAACCGCCTCGAGGATACAAAACTCGTCGAGCAACTTTTCGCGCGGCACCCGCAGCGCCTGGAAGAGTTTCGCCGCAAGGGGGCGGTGCTGGTGGGGGATGTGCATCCCGACGTAACGGAAGTAGCGGGCGCCCTTACACCGGTTCCGGGTGGAATTGGACCGCTGACCATCGCCCTGCTGATGGTCAACACGGTGGAGGCGGCGCGGCGTCGGCGCGGCGGCGCCGTGCTCAGCGCCGTGGGCCGCGGCTCGCTGGAAACGGCGCGCTGACTCTCTCCTTCCTATGCTCAAAGTCGGACTGACCGGCGGCATCGCCTCAGGAAAAACCACCGTGGCGGAGCTCTTCCGCGCGCGGGGCGGGCGAGTGCTGAGCGCCGACCGAATGGCGCACGAGCTGATGGCCCCCGGGCAGCCGGCCTACGAAGAAATCCTCGAAACCTTCAGCCGCGAAGTGCTGGCGGCCGACGGGACGATTGATCGCAAGCGTTTGGGGGCGGTGGTTTTTGCCGACCGGGTAAAACTCGCGCGCTTGAATCAAATTGTGCATCCGCGGGTGATTGCGGCGCTCGAGAAGGAGTTCTCGCGCCTGGCTCAGGAAGACGCGAGCGCCATCGTGATTGTGGAAGCGGCGCTTTTGGTGGAAGCCGGCTATCACCGTCAACTGGACAAGCTGGTTGTCACCTGGTGCCGTCCGGAGCAGCAAGTGGAGCGCCTGCGGGCGAAGGGCCTCTCGCCGGTGGAAGCCGAGCAGCGCCTGGCGGCGCAGTTGCCGCCGGAAGAAAAGCGGCGCCTGGCCGACTACGTGATTGATTGCTCGGGGAGCCGCGAAGAAGCCGCCGCGCAGGCGCAACGGGTTTTCGACGAATTGAAGCGCGCGACGGCGCCGGGGAGGAAGCCATGACAAGACGGGCGTTGCTGCTCTCGCTGCTGCTGGCGGTGGCGGTGCTGGGCGGCACCTGGGCCGGGCGGCAGAAGGAGTCGGCTCCCTTGCCCGCGCCCTCGCTCGCCAGCACCGAGGCCCGAGCCGACGCTTGGCTGGCGGAGGTCGTGGGCAAGAGCGCGGCGGCGGCCACGCTGAGCGAGGACGAGCGCACCAACGTGCAGGTGTACGCGCAGGCCTCACCGGCCGTGGTGAACATCACCACGCGCACGGTGGAGATGGATTTCTTTTACGGGGCCATGCCGGTCGAAGGCTCCGGCTCGGGCTTCATCGTCAACGACGACGGCACCATCGTCACCAACTATCACGTAGTCGGGCAGGCGCAGCAGATTCAGGTGACGCTGGCCGACCGTTCGAGCTTTCCGGCGCGCGTGGTGGGGCAGGACCCGCTGAGCGACCTGGCGGTGCTGCGCATCAAGCCCGCGAAGCGCCGTCTGCCGTCGCTGCGGCTGGGCGATTCCGGCCAGTTGCGCGTGGGGCAGAAAGTTCTGGCCATCGGCAACCCCTTTGGCTTCGAGGGCACCTTGACCACAGGGGTCATCAGCGCGCTGGGGCGCGAGATTCGCACCGAGGCGGGCGGCGTGCTCGATGAAGCCATCCAGACGGACGCCGCCATCAACCGCGGCAATTCCGGCGGGCCGCTGCTCGACTCGCAGGGGCGCGTGATCGGGGTGAACTCGGTCATCTTTGCCCCGCAGGGCGGCGGCAGCATCGGGATCGGGTTTTCCATTCCCGTCAACACACTGAAATTCGTGCTGAGCGACCTGGTGCAATACGGACGGGTGCGGCGGCCCTGGGTTGGAGTGTCGGCGATTGCCGTCTGGCCGGAGCTGGCCGAGGCGCTGGAGTTGCCGGTGAAGAGCGGACTGATGGTGGCGCGCGTTCTTCCCCGGGGGCCGGCCGACCGCGCCGGGCTGCGCGGGGGCACGCGGGCGGTGGTGGTGGGCCGCTACCGCTTTCCCGTGGGCGGCGACATCATCGTGGCGCTGGACGGCCAGCCGCTGGAATCGATGACGGATTTGAATCGGACGGTCTACAAGAAGCGTCCCGGCGATACGGTGGAGATTACGTATTATCGCGGGAAGCAGAAGCGCAGCGTGAAGTTGAGCCTGGAAGAGCGCCCGCCGGACATGTAGCGGACTACTGAGGAAGCGCGCGGTGGGTAGTTGAATCGATGAGAAAAGCAGATTCCTCGCCCCAAATGCCTGTCAAGGCAGGCCTTCGGGGCTCGGAATGACATCTTTTGGCACTATTTACATTCATTCTTGGGCGTTGGTTGGGTTGGGGAAATGCAGATTCCTCGCCGCCAAGGCAATCAAGGGCTCGGAATGACAATCGGGACGAGCAGCGCGGCGATTACATGCCTTCGTAGTGGGGGCCGCCGCCGCCTTCGGGCGGCACCCAGGTGATGATTTCGTA
>JBOGNW010000160.1:0-4844 GCA_050747425.1 Candidatus Acidiferrales bacterium | reverse complement strand
CGCAAGAAGGCGTCGAGATCGGGACGCCCGAAGGCCGTCTGGCCCGGCGTGCCCGTGCGGCCCAGCTCGCCCCGCCCGATGAGCCGCAGCGTGGTGCGCTCGCCCAGCCGCAGGCCGAAATTGCTGGAGAGGGAGGTGTTGTGGAAGATGTTGTTCGGCTCCTGGTTGTCGGTGGAGAACCGCGCCCAGTGCAGGGAGTAGTCGAGAATTCCAGCCGCGCCACTCACGCCCGTTCGTGCGCGCCAGGTGTCGTGGTTGCCGCCCTCGGCGCCGAAAGAGAAGTGTGGCCGGCGGGTTTCCGACTGCCCGCGCCGGGTTACAATCTGAATGACGCTCGCCATGGCGTCAGAGCCGAAGAGCGCCGACTGCGGCCCGCGCACCACTTCCACGCGCTCCAAGTTTTCCGCCATCAGGTTGGTGAAGTCGAAGAAGCCGCCGGGCTCGTTCAAGATGACCCCGTCGAGATAAACTTTGTTGTAATCGCTCTCGCCACCGCGGACGAAAAACGAAGTGGACGTTCCCATGCCTCCCGAGCGCACCACCGCCGTCCCGGCCACCCCGCGCAGCGCGTCGCTGAGCGGCAGCGTTTTGAGAGTGTCTAGCTCTTCGCCGGTGAGAACGGTAGTGCTGGCCCCCAGTTGACTCGTAGGCGCTTCGGTGCGCGTGGCGGTTACCACCACCTCCTCGCGAACCGGCGCCACCGGCAACACCATCTCCAGGGTGGCTCCGGGCTGGGCGGTTTGCGAAACCGTCCCAAAGCCCACCAGCGCAGCGGTAATCGTGTAACTCGTTTCCGCCAGGCCTTCGAAACGGAACTGGCCGCGGCTGTCGGTCAGCGCCCGCCCCACTTCCAGTCCGGCCGCATTGACCAGGCGCACCTCCACCCGCGGCAAAGCGTTGCGGTTGGGGTCGAGCACCGTGCCGGCGAGTGTGCCGGAGGTGACCTGAGCCTGCGCGGAAATGAACGATAGTCCGAGAAAGCTAACCAGGAGTACTGCTGAAATTCGGCGTGCAGTCATGGCGTTTTCCTCCTCCCCCGCGAAGGGGTAACGCAAGGCAGCTCGGACCGGTCTCCTGGCTTGATGGCAGTGGAGCAGCGGCGCCTTCCCATCCGTACGGACAGTGGCGTTCGCCGGTGTCTTTCACCATCTTACAGTCGCGCGACGGCTCAGGCTTCTCACCTGATTCCCGTGCATCCGAACCGTTCTTGCCAAAGCTCTTCTTTCTTCATCGAACACTTCTTCATCCTTTCCTTACTCGCCCTCGGTGGCGTCACCTCCTTCAGCTCCGGCCTCCGCCGTCCGCAGTACCACGCGCGGGCGGCCGCTTCCCGGGTGCAGAAACACATCGAGCTCGGTTTCGAAAATCTGCTCCAGCAATTCGCGGTCAAAAACCTCGTCGGGCGAGCCCAGGCGGACCGGATGCCCCTGGTGCAGCAGCAACACCGTATCGGCGAATTCGGCGGCCAAGTTCAGCTCGTGGCTCACCAGGATGACGGCGTAGTGCTCGCGCCGGGCCAGCGTCTGCACCAGGCGCAGCAGCTCGACCTGGAAGCCGATGTCGAGATGCAGCGTGGGCTCATCGAGCAGCAACAGCTCCGGTTCCTGGGCCAGGGCGCGCGCCAGAATCACCCGCTGTTTTTCGCCTCCCGAGAGTTCCTGCACAAAGCGGTCGGCGAGGTGCGCGGCCTGCGTGCGCACCAGCGCCCGCCGCGCCACTTCCAGGTGTGTATCACTTTCAAATTGGAGCAAACCCATGCGGGCGTGCCGGCCCTGCAAGACAAACGGCAGCACGCGCAGGGGAAAGTGCAGCGGGCTCTCCTGCTGCACCACGGCGATGCGCCGCGCCCGCTCGCGCAGGTTGAGCGAGCCCACCGGCCGCCCCTCGAGCAGCACCGCCCCCGCCTCCACCGGCAGCAAACCCGCCAGCAGCTTCAGCAGCGTGGATTTCCCCGAGGCGTTGGGGCCGATGACCGCCAGCAGCTCGCCGCGATGCAGGGAAAAATCCACCGGCTGCAAGCGGAATTGCGGATAGTCGTACGCCAGATGGCGCACTTCCAGGCAGACCGCCAGCCGGGGCTCGGCGCTCATCTCTCTTCTCCCGCCGCGGGAGCCGCCCTCTCTCCCAACCGGAACCGCAAGAGATAAATGAACACCGGCGCGCCCACCACCGCGGTCACCGCTCCCACCGGCAGCTCGGTCGGCGCCGCCACCGTGCGCGCCAGCGTGTCGGCGGCCACCAGCACTCCCGCGCCCGCCAGCGCCGAAGCCGGAATGAGCAGACGGTAGTCGCCGCCAAACAGCAGCCGCACCAGGTGCGGCACCAGCAAGCCTAGGTAGCCAATGGCGCCGCTGACGGAAACCGCCAGCCCCGTGGCCAGCGAGGCGGCGAGATACGTCACGATTTTCGTCATCCGCACGTCCACGCCCAGCGATTCCGCCTCCGCTTCGCCCGCCAGCAGCAGATTCAGGTCGCCGGCAAAGAAATACACGGTGGCCAGAGGAACGAGCGTGCCCGCCGCCAGCCAGCCCAAGCCGAAGGGGCTGGGGCTGCTCAGATCGCCCATCAGCCAGAAAATGGCGCCGCGAAAATCGCGCGCCGAAAGAAAATGGAGCAGAAAGATAACCACCGCCGAGAGGAAGGAAGCCATCACCACGCCCGCCAGCAGCAGCGTGTAGGGCGCCAGTTGGCCCCCGCGTTGTCCGAGAAAATACACCACGCCGGTCGTGAGCGTCGCTCCGAGGAAGGCCGCCAGCGGCGGCGCCACCGCCACTCTTCCCGCCAGGCTCAGCGCCAGAATCGTCCCCAGCACTGCTCCGCTTGAAACTCCCAGTACATACGGATCCGCCAGCGGGTTGCGCAGCAGGGCCTGATAGCCGGCCCCGGCCACGCTCAGCGCGGCGCCCACGATCATCGCCAGCAGCAGCCGCGGCAGCCGGACGTCAAACAGGATCAAGCGATGCTCCACGCTCAGACTGCTGGGCGAAAAGGTCAGCGTCTCCCACAACGCCGCCAACACTTTTCCGACCGGAATGGACGCCCCGCCCAGCGTCAGGGCCACGAAGCTCAGCGCCAGCAACACTCCCAACAAGAGCAGGCACACGCGGGCCACTTCGCGCCCGGTAAGCACGGTCGCGCTCATCGCGCTACCTCCAGCGGCGAGAAGGCTTCAGGATGCAGGGCGCGCGCCAGGCTCTCGACGGCGTCCGCCACGCGCGGTCCCGGGCGCATCACCGACTCATCCAGCCAGACGATGTGGTGCTGCTCGACCGCGCGCAGGTGGCTCCACGGCGGTCGGGTCGCCAGCTCGGCCAGCCGCGCCTCCAGGCTGGGCGTGCGTGGCAGAACGAGAAAGTCCGGGTCGCGCTCGATTACCACTTCGAGACTCAGCCGCGGCCAGTCTTCCTTCACATCCGCCGTTACCGAGTCCGCTCCCGCCCGGCGCAGAATGTCATTGAGAAACGTGTCGCCACCGACGGTGAGCAGCGGCTCGAGCCAGAGGATAAAGAGCACACGCGGGCGGCGTCGCTGGGCCAGCCGCCGCGGCAGCGCGCCCAGTCGCTCCTCGAGTCGCCCGGCTAGTTCTTCTCCGGCCTGCGGCACAGCCAGCAGTTCCGCCACGTGGCGAATCGAGGTCAGGATGCCGTCCACGCTGCGCGGCGCCACTCCGTAGAGCGGGATATCCGCGTGCTCCAGTAGCTCCACGGTTTCGCGCCGGTTCCCGGCCTTGCTGCCTAGCACCACGTCTGGCTTCAGTTCGATGATTCTTTCCAGGCTGGGGTTGATGACGTCCCCGATGCGCGCTTTGGCGCGCGCCGCCGGTGGAAAATCACACTGGTTCGTGATTCCCACCAGGCGCTCCTCCTGCCCCAGCGCATAGATAATTTCTGTCACGTTTGGCGCTAGCGAAATCACCCGCTCAATACGCGTCGGAACCCGCACCACCCGCCCCGTCTCATCCACGACCTCGCGAGTCGGACCTTCAGCCGCCGACGCAATCGGAAGGAAAACGAGAGCTGTGGCCAGTAGCACAAACCGCGGACCCTGTGTGCCGCTCTCGCGTCTGGTCGTCATCGAGGGCTTTGCCAAAAAAAATGCCTCAACTCTCGCCGGGAGGTTGAGGCGATCTCTGGGCCAACACTCTCTCTGGCGAAGAGTGCCCTGGCGGCGGCTCAGGCAGGTCTCCTGACTGACGGCTCCCTCGCGGGTGCGCGCGGCCTGTCCCGCATCGCGGGATCCTTCCCGGCGACCCGCTCGGGGCCGTCAGTGGCTCAAGCCGCGCAGCCGATTACAGTGGCGGGACCGTGGCGGATTCGCACCGCCTTCCCGGCACTGAGCCGCGCCTGCCCTTTTCTCGGGCAGGCGTTAGAGCACGGCGAGTCTACGCCTGCCGCCGCGCCAGTGTCAACGCTCATTCTGGACGAGTTCCCCAACCGCACTTGGGCACTTCTTGAACTCCTGTCTCCCTCTGCGCCCTCTACGCCGAAAACGGGGAGGGGGGTAATTTTTACCCCCGTGTAACCCTCTGAAAACAATCCGCTAAAAATTTTCTTCCGCAAGAACTGCGAAAACCGCAAAAACCGTAGACTTCCGCCCCGCCTTTGTGCAAGCTGAGCCCAGGAGGTGGTGATGTCATCCCGAACCCTCGCTCGCCATGCTTGCCCCGTCGGAGCAAAGCGGAGACCCTGAGTTTGCCGAAGGGAGCGAAGTCGAGGGGGCGGTTGAGGTAAATGGACTTAGCAGCCAACTCCAACTTACATACCAACTTACATGCGAACTTACATATGTAACTCATATAACCCAAGCCAAATGAATAACTTAACCCCAAAAACTGCCGCAAAACC
>JBOGNW010000159.1:0-3869 GCA_050747425.1 Candidatus Acidiferrales bacterium | reverse complement strand
TCGACTCCGCTCCCTTCGACTCGCTGCTTCGACCTTGCTCAGGACAAGTGCGCTCGCTCCCTTCGGTAATGCCTCTCAGGGTCTCCGCTGCGCTCCGACAGGGTCTACGCTTCGCTCCGACAGGGTCTTCGCTGCGCTGCGACACGTTCGACAGGCTCGGTGTCTTCGTTTCACTGCGACAGGATCTTCGCTGCGCTCCGATAAAGCCTTGCCGTACCCAAAACTGGGGAAGACGGGAGGCGACTTACGAGGCGAGCTGGGAGGCCAGCCGGGATTCCGGAACCAGGATGGTTTCCTGGCGCTGGGGGCCGGTGGAAATCAAGGCAATCTCCACGCCAAGCTCCTCGGCCACGAACTTGAGGTAGTCCCGCGCCCGCCCGGGCAGTTGCTCGTAGTCGGCCAGGCCGCGCGTCGGCGCCTGCCAGCCGGGACGCGTTTTGTAGTCTGGCTCCACCGCCTCGAGAACCTCGGCTTCGGGGGGCATTTCCTTCAAGGGTGAGCCCTTGTAGCGATAGCCGACGCAGACCGGGATGTCGGCCAGGTGGTCGAGGATATCGAGCTTAGTTACCACCAGGGCGCTGAGGCCGTTCAGGACGGCGCTGTAACGCAGCACCATCAGGTCGAGCCAGCCGAGCCGCCGCGGGCGGCCGGTGACGGCGCCGTACTCACCGCCGCGCTTCCGCAAAGCGTCGGCGGCGTCACCTTTGATTTCCGTGGGGAAGGGGCCGCTGCCAACGCGGGTGGTGTAGGCCTTGGTCACGCCGACCACGCCGGTAACCGCCGAGGGAGGAATCCCGAGGCCGATGCAAGCGCCACCGGCGGTCGTACTGGAGGAGGTGACGAAAGGGTAGGTGCCGTGATCCACATCGAGCATAGTTCCCTGCGCGCCTTCAACGAGGGTCGACTTCCCTGCCTGGCGGGCTTCCTCCAAAAGCACGGACACGTCGGTAATAAACGGCCGCAAGCGTTCCGCATAGCTCTGGTATTGCGCCAGCACCGGCGACCAGTCAAGGTCGCGCTTGCCGTAGAGGGCGCGCGCCAGAGCTGCTTTCAGCTCGAGCAGGCGGCGCAGTTTCTGGTCGAAGCGCTCGGGGTCGAGCAAGTCGCAAGTGCGCAGGCCACGCCGGCCCATCTTGTCCTCATAAGCGGGGCCGATGCCGCGGGCGGTGGTGCCGATCTTGAGCGGACCGAGCGCGGCCTCGGCGGCCTTCTCGAGCTCGCGGTGGAAAGGGAAAATCAGATGGGTGCGATTGCTGATGAAGAGACGCCCGGCGGAGCGCACGCCCTCCTTCTCCAGGTTATCCAATTCTTCGAGCAAGGCCGCCGGATCGAGCACCACGCCCGAGCCGATGACGACCCACTTGTCGGGGTGGAGAATACCGCTGGGAACCAGTTGGAGAATGAACTTCTTCCCGTCCACCACCACCGTGTGGCCGGCGTTGTGGCCTCCCTGGTAACGGGCGACGATATCGAAGCGCGAAGCCAGATAGTCCACCACTTTCCCTTTACCTTCATCGCCCCACTGCGCCCCAACCACAACCACCGTACCCATTATCGGGCTCCGTTTCCTCGTTCCTGGCGATCAAACAGAGAAAAGCGCGCGCGAGTCAGCCGCAGCCCTGCACGGCGTAACCGACCTCTGGTGTCAAACCGGCCTATGATAGGCAGGGTGAGAAATCCGCGCAAGCGAAGAAGCGAGAATAAAGCCAGAAGCTAGGTGAGATGCTTCTCGAGGAAGCGGTCGATGTTGGGGCGAGGATAGTTGCCGACCAGTTGGTCTTTCACCTGGCCGCCCTTGAAGAGCAGCAGGGTGGGGATGCCGCGAACGCCGTAGCGTTCCGGGGTGGCGATGTTTTCGTCCACATTGAGCTTGGCCACACGCAGGCGGCCATTGTAGTCGCGCGCCACCGCTTCCACCGTCGGAGCCAGCATTTTGCAGGGCCCGCACCACGCCGCCCAGAAATCCACCAGCACCGGCAGGTCGGATTTCAAAACCTGCTGGTCGAAGGTGGTGTCGCTCACGGTTAGGATATTGTCGGACATCGCCGGTCTACCTCCTACTGACGCCGCACTGTTATTCGATGAAGAGCAACTTCAGAGCGACTCAGGGCTATCTGGCCATACCTTCGGGTTGCTCCTCGGCCGCTTCAATATAACCTGAAGCCGCCTGCTTGACCACCGCCCGGTAGAGGCGCTCGTAGTCGGCGGCGGAGGCGTTCCAGGAGAAATCTTTCTGCATACCGTTGCGCATCAGGCGCTGCCAGGCGGCGGGATTTTCGCGGTAGAGGGCGAGGGCCTGGCGGAGGCAATCGAGCAAGGCTTCGCCGGAGTACTCGCGGAACTTGAAGCCGGTGCCGCGGCCGGTGCGGGGGTCGAAGGGCTCGATGGTGTCTTCGAGGCCGCCGGTGGCGCGCACCACGGGGACGGTGCCGTATTTCAGGCTGTAAATCTGATTCAGTCCGCAGGGCTCGTAGCGCGAGGGCATGAGGAAGATGTCGCTGCCGGCCTCGATTTTGTGGGCGAGGGCGTTGTCATAGGTAACCCGCACGGCAAACTTTTCCGGAAAGCGCTCGGCCAAGTCGCGAAAGAGCTCTTCAAAAGCGGGCTCGCCGGTTCCCAGGGCGACGACAAGCAAGTCTTCGGCCATCAGAGCCTCGGCCTCTTCGGCAATCAGGTCGAAGCCTTTCTGGGTGGCAAAGCGGGAGACAATGCCGATGAGGGGCTTCTTGAGATCAGTCGAGGGAAGCTGGAAGGCCTCGAGCAGGTCTTTCTTGCAAGCCCGCTTGCCTTCGAGTTTGTCGGGCGAGTAATTGGCGGCCAGGAATTTGTCGGTAGCCGGGTCCCACTCGGAGTAATCCACGCCGTTAATGATGCCGGTGACGGTGGCGGTGCGTTGCCGTATAACGCCGTCTAACCCGTTGCCGTACTCAGGCGTCTGAATTTCCTGCGCGTAGGTGCGGCTGACCGTAGTGACGAAGTCGGCGTAAACCAGCGCCCCTTTGAGGAAGTTCACCGAGCCGTAGAATTCGAGCGCCTCGAGGGTGAACAACTCCTCAGGCAAGCCGACGCGCTCCATCACCGCGGGAGGAAAAATTCCCTGGTAGCCCAGGTTGTGAACGGTGAAGACGACGGGGACGCCGCGCAGCAGCGGGTCGCCGGCATAGAGAGTGTGCAGGAAGACCGGGACGAGCGCCGCCTGCCAGTCGTGGCAGTGAATCACGTCGGGGGCTCCGGCGCGGCGGACGTATTCCAGCACGGAGCGACAAAAGAGCGCGAAGCGCTCGGCGTTGTCGGGATAATCGGCGCCGCCATCCACGTAGAGGCCGTCGCGGTCGAAATAGTTCGGGTAGTCCACAAAGAAGCTCTTCACACCGGCCAGGGTCTTTCCCTGCTGAATATCGGGAAAATGCAGGCGACGCCCCACGGGGATGCTCAGGCTGGGGAGAATGACCTTGCCGGGCTCGGTGTTGCGATAGCGCGGAAGGAAAACGCTAACCTGATGCTTGCGGGCGGCCAGGACTTTGGGAAGAGCGCCGACGACGTCGGCCAGCCCGCCGGTCTTTGAAAAGGGAACGCCCTCGGAAGCGACAAAGAGGATTTTCACCGCCGGCTCCCGAGGCAGGTGCGGGGCGCCGCGGCTTGGCTAGGCATCAATCTGCGCCCGCTGCAAGGTGCCGCTGAAATCAACATAGAGAGTCTTCCACTCCGAGAAGACGTCGAGGCCGGCGATGCCGGCTTCGCGGTGACCGTTGCCGGTTTGTTTGGTGCCGCCGAAGGGAAGCTGGATCTCGGCGCCGATGGTGGGAGCGTTGACATAGACGATGCCGGTGTAGAGATCGCGCATGGCGGCGAAGGCGCGGTTCACGTCC
>JBOGNW010000158.1:0-3340 GCA_050747425.1 Candidatus Acidiferrales bacterium | reverse complement strand
GCGACATCGTCGTCCTCTATGCCGGCGGCGTCTTCAACCTCTATCGCTACAAGAAATACACCGACGTGCGCCTGGTTTTCTCCCCTGAGTTTGCCGTGGCTTTTTATGGGGGCGACCCCGACAACTTTACCTACCCGCGCTACTGCCTCGACATCTCCTTCTTCCGCGTCTACGAAAACAATCAGCCGGCCCGCATCGAGCACTACTTGAGTTGGAACCCGCGGGGAATCGCTGAGGGCGACCCCGTCTTCGTCTCCGGCAACCCGGGCTCCACCGGACGGCAGCTGACCCTGGCGCAAATGACTTTTCTCCGCGACCTCCGCTATCCTTGGGTAATTAAGATGTTGGGCGCGCGTCTGGGTGTGCTCCGCGCCTTCGCCGCCCAGGGAACCGAAGAGGAACGCATCAGCCGCGATACCATTCTCAGCTACTCTAATTCTCTCAAAGCCATCACCGGCTACCAGTCCGGCCTCACCAATCCTGAGCTGATGGCCCGCAAGCAGGCGGCGGAGCAGGAGCTGCGCCGCGAGATTGCCGCCGACGCCGCCAAGCAGGAAAAATTCGGCAGCCTCTGGGACAAGCTCGCCGAAGCGCAGAACAACTACGCCACCTTCCACCACGCCTACCACCTCTTGGAAGGCGGGGCGGGCCTGACGCAGGTTCGTCTCTTTGCTTTGGCGCGAAACTTGGTGCGCTTGCCTGCCGAGACCGCCCGGCTGAACGAAAAGCGCCTGCGCGAATACCGCGACAGCAATCTCGATTCCCTCAAACAGGAGCTCTTCTCGGAAGCGCCGGTTTATGACTCGCTCGAAAAAGTAATGTTGACTCAACTGCTCACAGAAATCCGCGACGGCCTGGGCGCTGACGACCGGCTGGTTAAAGAGATTCTCAAAGGTAGAACACCCGCCCAGGCAGCCGCAGCCTACGTCGAAGGCTCGAGCCTGAAATCCGTGGCGGGGCGCAAATCGCTCGCCGAGGGCGGGCAGGCCGCCCTCGAGGCCTCCCCCGACACTATGATTGCTCTCGCTCGGCTTGTGGACGATAAGGCGCGGGAGCTCCGCCAGCGCATCGAAAACGAAGTCCAGGCGGTCGAGCGCCAGAACGGCTCCTTGCTGGCCGAGGCGCTTTTTGCCTCCCGCGGCACCTCCGTCTATCCCGAAGCCACCTTCACCCTGCGCCTGAGTGTGGGTGCGGCCAAGGGCTACGTCGAAGACGGGCTGCCCCGCCGCTGGTACACCACCTTCCACGGGATGTACGAGCGCGAGGCGGGAATCGATCCCTACAAACTGCCGGCGCGCTGGCTGGCCGCCAAAAAGAAGCTCAATCTCGACACGCGATTCAATTTTGTTTCCACAAACGACATTATCGGAGGCAATTCCGGCAGCCCGGTGGTCAACCGCAACGGCGAATTCGTCGGCATCATTTTCGACGGCAACATTCAGTCGCTGCCCAACCGCTTTCTCTATACCGACGACGTAGCGCGCGCCGTTTCCGTGCACGCTGCCGGAATTGTTGAGGCGCTCCGCAAAGTCTATGGCGCCGGGCCGCTCGTTAATGAGTTGAAACTCGTCAAGCCGGGCGCCAGGGCGGCCGGCCGATGAGCGCTGAAAGGTCCGCGCCGCCCACCTGGTATCGCTGGTGCGTCCTGCTGTTCATCAGCCTGGCGATGTTCGGCAACTATTATCTCTACGACACTATCGCCCCAGTCGCCGATCTGCTGAAGTCACAGCTCGGCTTCAGCGACGAAGACATCGGGCTTCTCTACTCGGCCTATTCCTGGGGCGCAATTCTCATCCTGCTGCCGGGCGGGATTTTTATTGACCGCTACGGCACGCGCGTCTCGACGCTTCTCTTTGGGACCATCTGCGCCGTCGCCGGGTTCGTCACTTTCATCTCGGACAACCTCATCGTCATGCTGCTGGGGCGCTTCATGCTCTCCGCCGCCGAGCTGCTCATCGTGGCCGTCACGGCGGCGATCGCCAAGTGGTTCCGCGGCAAGGAGCTGGCGTTCGCAATGGGCATCAACCTCACCGTCGCGCGCTTCGGGCAAATCGCCGCCGACTGGTCGCCCACCTGGATGCGGGGCGCCTACGACAACTGGCGCGAGCCGCTCTTCATCGGCGCTTTCCTCGGCCTCACCTGCGTGATCGGGGCGGTGATTTACTGGGTGATGGACGCCCGCGGCGAGCGCCAGTACTCGCTGGGTCAGGCCGGGGCGGTGGACAAACTGGTGCTGGGCGACATTTTCAAGTTCAACCGCTCCTTCTGGTTCATTACTGCGCTCTGCGTCACTTTCTATTCCATCATCTTCCCGTTCCGCAGCTTCTCCATAAAGTTTTTCATTGAAGCCCACGGCGCCGCGCGCGACTTCGCCGGACAGTTGAACAGCGTGCTGCCCTTTGCCGCCATGATCGTCACGCCGCTCTTCGGCTTGCTGACCGACAAGATCGGCCGGCGGGCGTCGCTGATGGCGGTGGGGACGCTAGTGCTGATTCCCGTTTTCCCCCTGCTCGGCTACACCGACCTCACCCTCTATGTTCCGGTGACGATGCTGGGCATCGCCTTCTCGCTCATCCCCGCCATCATGTGGCCGGCGGTGGCTTACATTGTCGAGCAGAACCGCCTCGGCAGCGCCTATGCGCTGATGTTCCTTTTGCAGCAGGGCGGCGTGGCGGCGCTAGCCTGGGGCGCGGGAAAGGCCAACGACATTGCCGGGGCCAGCGCAGTCAATCCTTCGGGTTACCTGCCGATGCTGTGGATGTTCTCCGCCCTCAGCGCCCTCTCTTTGTTCTTTGCATTCCTGTTGTGGCGGAGCGAGATCGGCCCACGCGCCCACGGGCTGGAGACCATCCAAGCCTGACCTGGCTCAGTTTTTCCGTGTAGGGGAGGGGCGTGCTTGTCCCGAGCGAAGTCGAGGAGTCCTTCCCGCCGTCCCTTCTGTCATTCTGAGCCCCGAATCTTCGGGGCGAAGAATCTCAACTGGGCCCTGCCGAAGCCGCCGCCTTACTTTTTTCCTAAAATCCTTCCTTCAGCAGCCGCTCCAAGGTGATTCGGCTGGAGGTTTTCTTCGGACGCGATTCGACCCGCGCGGCGCGGTCCGCCAGCAGCTTTTCCGCATACTTCGCCAGCACATCAAACTCTAGGTTGACCCGGTCGCCCGCCCGCAACGTGGCCAGGTTGGTGTTTTCGTAGGTGTGGGGAATGATGGCGGCCCGCAGCCGGCTGCCCTCCAGCGCCGCCACCGTCAAGCTGATGCCTTCGATGGCCACCGAGCCTTTCTCGACCACATAGCGGGTCCACTCCGCCGGCACCTCCACTTCCAGCCAGTGGTCGCCATCGC
>JBOGNW010000157.1:0-10968 GCA_050747425.1 Candidatus Acidiferrales bacterium | reverse complement strand
GGCGAGGGGGCCGTCCGCCGCGGCGCGGGCCGCGGTCGGGTCTTCGGCCCGCCGGCCGTTGCCATTCCACACCTCCGGCGACCCGGTCTTGCACGGAGGGTGGCAGGCCGACTTGATTCTCGTACGCCCGCGCACGCTGGATCTCTGCCAGGGTCATGACGTCGGGATAGCCTTCGGTGGGCGGCGCGGCCGGGCGCTCCGCTTCTTGCGGCTGAGCTTCCTCGGCCGGCTCTGACTCCTGACTCGCGGTTTCTTCGGCCGGGGGCGGAGCCTCTTCCCGAGACTCAGCAGCCTCCGCCGGCTGGATTGGTTCGCTTTCCGTTTCGGGCGCGCGGGTCGAGAACTCGTCAGGTGTCTCGAGCCTTTCTGTTTCTGCTGATTCAACTGGCGGCGAAAAGGCCTCGACGGCAGGTCGCTCAGCCTGACTTTCAGCCGGAAAAACGACTGGGGGCGCCTCGGGAGGCTGGCTCGAAGCGGCGGGGGGCGATGCCGTGCGGTCGCGATACTTGGCGATGGATTCTCCTGGAAGAAGGATGGGCTCGTCCGAGGTCGGTGCGGCCGGCGCGGGACTGGGGATGTAGGGTGGGCGGGGGCCCAAAGAGCGCGGACGGAACTCCCGCCGCGGCCCACGGCCGAGATCGCGATCGCGATCACGCCCGCGCCCGCGGCCACCGCGCCGGCGGTGCCGGAAGCGAGGACGGCCCTGCGGCCGTTGTTCGGGCAGGCGCAGCGGGGGCTCGGAATTGAGGAAAGCCGGTTGGCGGTCTTCGTCGACGGGAGGGGGTGGCTGCTCTTCTTCGGGCTCGGGGGCCGGGGTTGGAGTGCTTTCCGGCTCACGGTCCGGCGCGGCCTCTTCTTCGAAACCGGGGGCCTCGGCCTCCGGAGGAAGGATGCGCTCGTACTCCTCCAGCCCTTCAAAGAAGTCGGAAACGTAGAGGAAGGCGTCGCGTTCGAGGCCGATGTCTACGAAGGCCGACTGCATGCCGGGCAGCACGCGGGTGACACGACCCTTGTAGATGCTGCCGACCAGCCCAACTTCTTTCTCGCGCTCAACATAAATCTCCACCGCCTGACCATCTTCGAGCAGGGCGACCTTGGTCTCGTGCGGTGAGTGGGAAATAATCAGCTCTTTGGACATTCCAATTCCTTACCGGGCAGGATTCCACACCAAGCCAACGGCCGGCGAGGGAATCGCGGCGTCTCCGCTCCTGCCCAGACACTCTCAAGATTTCACTCCCGGCAACTGGGCTCCCGGGGGGCCCGCTGCCCTTCACTCTTTCCAGAACTCTTCTGCACGCCCGCCCCGAGCGGTAGCGTTTTTCCGGTCGCCGGCCGCGGCCAGCCGCCGGAAGCCCCCAGAAGACCGTGGGGCTCTCTGCGGGTCTTACAGGTTGACGAAGCGGCGCATGCGCACGCTCATCACCAAGCCCAACATCATGAAAGTCGTGATCGTGGCCGAGCCGCCGTAACTCATCAGCGGCAAGGGAATTCCGGTGACAGGCATGTAGCCCAGCACCATGCCCACGTTCACCAACAGGTGGAAGCACAGCAGGCCGCCCACGCCGGCCACGAGAAAGGCTCCCGCGCGGTCGGCTGCGGTTTCCACGTTGTGTAGCAGTCGCAGTAACAGAATCAAGTAAGCGCTCAAGGCCAGCAATACACCGGCGAAGCCCTGTTCTTCGGCATAGGCGGCGAAGATGAACTCCGCGTGGCGGACGGGAATGAACCCCAGCTGGTTCTGGCTGCCCCGGCCCAGCCCTTTGCCCCAAAAGCCGCCCGAACCGACGGCAATCTTCGATTGCAGCGTCTGGTAACCGGGGCCCTGGGGCTCACGGGCGGGGTTGGTAAAGGTCGCCAGCCGTTCTCGCTGGTACGGCTTCAAAACCAACCATCCGGCTGGGAGAAGCAGCAGGGCCGCTAGAACGAAAGCGGCGGCGTGCTTCCAACGCAAGCCGGCGAGAAAAACTCCCGTCGCCGCGATGGGAACCAGCGTTAAGGCCGTTCCCAAGTCTGGCTGGGCGGCGATCAGAATCAACGGCACGCCGGCCAGAGCGGCCACCTTGGCCACGTCCCGAAGAGTGACTGTGTCACTCCGCAGGTCGCCCAAAAACTTGGCCAACGCGATAATTATAGACCACTTTGCCAATTCGGATACCTGAAAGTTGATTCCCCCGACCGCCAGCCAGCGCCGGGCGCCGAATTTCTCCACGCCGATAAGTAGCACGGCGAGCAAGCCGGCCAGGGTGGCCAGATAGATCCAGGGCGCCTGGTCGAGCACGCTGTGGTAATCGAGACGGGCGATGATGAGCATGAGCAGCAGGCCCAGACCTACCCAGTTCAACTGCCGCAGATGCATCCCGGCAAAGCGGGGGTGATTTTGGGTGGTCGAGTAAATCTCCATTACTCCCAGCAAGGCGACGAATAGCACCACACCCAGCAGGAACCAATCCAACTCGCGGAAGCGCACGCGCTCGGCCATCAGTGCGCCTCGGCCGCGGCGGCGCCGGTGGGGCGAGGCGCCTCGGTCTGCGCCACCAGACCTCCTGTCCCCTGCTGTTTTTTCTGGTAGTAGGCCCGGATGACCTCTCGGGCCAGGGGGGCGGCGGAGGAGCCGTGGGCTCCGTGCTGCACCAGAACAGCCACGACGATTTCGGGGTTACGCTGCGGCGCCAGCCCGACGAACCAGGCCGTGTCGGCGAGCGTCCCTACAGCGCGGCGTCCCGTGCGCCGGAGCGTCTCCAATCCGACCAACTGCGCCGTGCCGGTCTTACCCGCCACGTCCAGGTTGGGCAAGCGCGCTGACGCACCCGTCCCGCCCTCATTGACCACACCCCAGAGAGCCTGTGTGACCGTAGCGATGGTCTCCGGCCGGAGCCCGACGCGGCGAACGGTGGCCGCTCGAGCCGGGTCATAGAGTAAGTGCGGGCGGGCAAAAACACCGCCTGAGGCAATTCCTCCAAAGCTGTAGGCAAGCTGCAAGGGTGTGACCAGGACGGGGCCTTGCCCGACGGCGACATTGATGGTTTCTCCGTCCCACCACGGCTGTTTGAGGGCGCGCTGTTTCCACTCGGGGGAGGGCACCAGGCCGGGTTCTTCGCCCGGCAGGTCCACTCCAGTGGGGGCGCCCAGGCCCAACATCTTGGCGTAGCGTGCGATGCGCTCGATGCCCAGGCGGCGACCGACTTCATAGAAGAAAACGTCACAGGACTGGACGATGGCCTGATGGAGATTCACCACGCCGTGCCCTTCCGGGCGCCAGCAACGGAAGGTGCGCCCGTAGTGAGTGGCCCAGCCCGGGCAGCGCACGGTGAAGGTGTCTTTGTTCAGCGCGCCTTCCTCCAGCGCCGCCGTAGCCACAATAATCTTGAAGACGGAGCCGGGCGCCAGTTGCGCCTGGATGCTGCGGTTCAGGAGAGGCTTGGCCGGGTCTTCGGTAATCGAGCGCCACTCTTGGGGGCGGATGCGCACTGCGAAAAGATTGGGGTCGAAGGCCGGCCGGCTGACGGCCGCCAAAATCTCGCCGGTGCGCGGGTCGAGCGCCACCAGCGCGCCCTGCTGGGCCTCCATCACCAGCTCGGCCACCCGTTGCAGGTCGGCATCAATGGTGAGGCGGATAGGGTGCCCGGCGACCGGCTTGATGGGGTCGAGCTTCTCCACCTCTTTGCCGCGGCTGTCGACGATAACGCGCCGCTGGCCGGTTTCCCCCATCAGAACCTGGTTGTAGTAGCGCTCCAGACCCATCTTGCCCACATAATCGCCGGCCTCATAGGCGCGGGCTTCGACATCTTTCTTGGTGGCCTCGCCCACATAGCCGAACAGGTGAGAGCCGAACCCGGCGTCGGGATAACGCCGGCGATAGACGTGCAGAAGCTCGAGTTGGGGCAGGTCGGTACGGTGCGCCTCGATGAAGGCAATGTCGGCCATGCTGGCTTCTTCCTTCAGCACGATGGGCTGGGCCGGAGGGGCATCGGCAAACTCTTCCAGGCGCTCGACCAGCCACTCGGGGTCGAGCTCGAGGCCGCGAGCGATGAGGGGCAAATCCTTCTGCACCTCGTCCACAAACTCGCGGATTACAATGACGCTGAAGGAGTTGTAGTGGTTCACCAGGGGGCGGTTGTCGCGGTCGAGAATCAGTCCGCGGGGGGCCATCAGGGGAAGGGCGCGGACGCGGTTACGCTCCGCCAAGGTGGCGTAATACTCCGAGCGCACCACCTGCAACTGCCAGAAGCCCATCAGCAACAGAACTAGAATGGCCACGGTGGCGTAGCGCAGCAGGGTCAAGCGTTCGAGAGAGAGTTTGGATTCTGCTAGCAGGGGCATACCCGGTGGTCAGGTGGTGCGACGAAAGCGATCCAAGACCAAGAAAATTAGCATACCCAACAACGAGTTGACAAGCGCCGCCTCCAGCACCGTCAGGCTGATGAACTCTGCCCCCTCCCCCAGCAACAGCCAGCGCACGCCGACGAAAATGAGCTGGTGAAAATAGTAGAAGCCAAACAACAGCAGCAGGCGCGCATGCGGTGGGTCGGTGTCGAGCCGCCCGGTCAGGGAAGAGGCGGTGTAGCCCACCAGAGTCTTGGGCATCCCGTACAGGCCGATGGGGCTGTGGCTCAGGGCATCCTGGAGAACGCCCACCGCCAGTCCGAGCAGCAAGCCAGTCGAGGGATTGCGGCGGGAAAAGCCGAAATACACCACAACCAGCAGGGGCAGCTCGAAGAGAGCCAAGAGCTCGTGAAAGGGAAAATACACCGGGAGCGCCGACTGGAAAAAGATGGCCAGCACCACCGCCGAGACCAAGACGGCGGGATGAAAGTGGTAAACCTCGGGCCCGCGCTCGGCGATAGTGACCACGAGTCTATCGTATCAGGCGGTCGGCCCGGGCCGGGGTCTGAGCTGCGGTGCCTAAAGTCTCGGGCGGCCCGGCCAGCACCAGCACGTGCTCGAGGCGGCTGAGAGGCGCAGCGGGCAACACGGTAATCTCCTGAAAAATCTCACCGGCCCTTGCTGCCTCGACGCGGCCGATGGGCAGCCCTTTGGGGTAGAGTTGATCCTGCCCAGAGGTGACAATCAGGGCCCCCGCGGCGATGGATTCCTGATTAGAGATGTAGTCGAGACGGCACTGCGAGCTTCCGGTGCCCTTCACGACCCCGAGCAGACTGCTCTCCGCCACCAGCGCCCCCACGCCGCTTTTCTGGTCGGTCACGAGCAAGACCTGCGCCACGGTGGGGAAGACCGCTACGATTTTCCCCACTATGCCCTCGGGGGTGAGCACGACCATGTTGGTCTTGATTCCGTCTTCGCTGCCGCGGTCGATGAGCACGGTTCGCGTGGTGGCCGCCGGGCTGCTGCCGATAACGCGGGCGGCGAGCAGGCGAGCACTTTCATAGCTCTGTTTCATTTCGAGCAAGGCGGCCAGGCGGCCAGATTCGGCGGCGCGCGCTTCGAGCTCGAGCAGGCGCAGGCGGCTCTGATCAAGCTCCGTCTTCAAGCGGCGGTTTTCCTGCTGGGCGCCATAGAGGGCCACATAGTCGTCCACCAGCCAGCCAACCGTCTCCACGCCGCCGCGCACTAGGCGCTCCACCGGGGTGATGACCGCAAAGGCCCAGCGGCGAATCAGGCGGACGTCGTTTTCGCCCTTGATTTGGTAAGCGAGGAAGAACAGCTGCACCAGCAAGGCGGCTACCAGCAGACTCAGATGGCGGTGACGTTCAACGAAAGTGCGCATTCCGCCTGTCCCTCGGCCCGGCTACTCGATGGTTACCTGGCGCAGCAGCTTGAAGTCGTTCAGCATCTTGCCGGCTCCCAGCACCACGCAGGCCAGCGGGTCATCCGCCAGGGAGACGGGGAGGCCGGTTTCCTCGGCAATGCGTTTGTCGAGGTTCTTCAACAAGGCGCCGCCGCCGGTTAGCACGATGCCGCGGTCGCTGATATCCGCCGAGAGCTCGGGCGGCGTGCGCTCCAGGGCGACACGGATGGCGTTGATGATAGTGGACACGCATTCGGAGAGGGCTTCGCGGACTTCGGCGTCGGAGATGGTGATGGTTTTGGGAACCCCCTCGATGAGGTTGCGTCCTTTAATCTCGATGGTCAGGGCTTTGTCAAGCGGGTAGGCGGAGCCGATCTCCTGCTTGATCAGCTCGGCGGTGCGCTCGCCGATAAGCAGGTTGTATTTTCGCTTCAAGTAGCTCATCACGGCCTCGTCCATCTCGTTTCCGGCCACACGTACCGAACGCGAGAAGACGATGCCACTGAGCGAAATCACCGCCACCTCGGTGGTGCCGCCGCCGATGTCCACCACCATGTTCCCGCAGGCCTCGGTGATGGGCAGGCCGGCGCCGATGGCGGCCGCCATGGCTTGTTCCACCAGGTAGACCTCGCTGGCCTTGGCCCGGTAGGCCGAGTCTTGCACGGCGCGCTTTTCCACCGGGGTAATTTCGCTGGGCACCCCGATGACAATGCGGGGATGCACCAGCAGCTTGCGGTTGTGTGCCTTGCGGATGAAGTAGTTCAGCATCCGCTCGGTCACTTTGAAGTCGGCGATTACGCCGTTCTTCATGGGCTTGATGGCCACGATGTTTCCCGGCGTGCGGCCCAGCATGTCCTTGGCTTCCTTGCCGACGGCGCAGATCTCGCCGTTGTTCTTGTTCAGCGCCACGATGGAGGGTTCGTTGACCACTATCCCGCGACCGGCGGCGTAGACCAGGGTGTTGGCCGTCCCTAGGTCGATGGCCAGGTCGGACGAAAACAGGCTGAACAACGAGCGAAAGTTGAAGTTTGAGTTTCCCCCGGACACGGTCCCCAAGCCCTCCTTACTTGATCAAAACCTGTTGTTTTCGGGTCACCACTTCTCCCCGACGATTCTGCGCCACGATGGTGATGGTGTGCACGCCGCCCCCCGGCAGGGGTGTGGTGAAGTGTGTGAAGCTTCCGTCCGGCCGGATGGTGGCGACCGGCTCGGCGTTGATGGTCACGCTCGCCCCCGGGTCAGTCCGTCCCGTGATTTCGATGACGCGGCCGTGCTGAATCAGCGGGTCGATGACGAGAAGCAACTGCTCGGTGGCCGGCTGTTCGGCCAAGGTGAAGCGATTCGGCTCACTCTCCGGACTTTCGTGGCTCTGGGCATCCAGGGCGCGCACCGTCCAGTAGTAGTCTCCCGGGGTGAGGTTGCGGGCGCTGAAGTTTGTGGTGTTAACCGTGCGATCGAGAACCTGTCCGGCGAACAGCGGCGAGGTCGAGACCCGCAGACGGTAACTGCGAGCCTGCTCGACCCCCCCCCACTCGAAATGGACAACTTCCTGGCGGGGATTGGTGCTGATGATAGGCTCCAGGTTGCGCGGCCGGACCAGTTTCGGAGGGGCCAGGATGCCCTCCTTAACAATGGGATCGTTGGCGCCCCGGAAGCTGCTACGCTCGTATGGCCCCACGGTCACCACTTTGCCTCCCTTGGATAATTGGGCGGCGCCTTCGCTGACCGTAATCTCGTGGACTTGTTTCTCGGGATCCTGCCGGATCGCCGCCCGCGTATTCTGATTCATGCGCGCCACAGCATTCTCAAAACGCACTTCAGAGCTTGACCCCGGGACTTCCCAACTGCCCGTGGACAAGTCCACCGCGCCTGAGCTCACCTGCACCGCCACTTTGGTGGCGCTGTTGGCGAGCGTAGTGTTCTGCTCAATGACAATCAAGGTGTCCGGCTTCACCACGTAGGTAGTGCCGTCGATAAAAACGACGCGGGCAATCCCTTGCCCCGCCGTCTGAACGATGTCCCCCTCTTGGAGTTCCGTCCGGTAGTCGGCGGTCTCCCACTGCACCGAGTCGCGCTTCTTGACGCGCACCGTGCCTTCCAGGTTGAGAAAGCGCGCAAAGGAAGCATGCTGAACGCTGCTCGAGCTGGTGCTGCTCCCGGTGATTTTGGCCAGCACGCTGGCCAGCGGGTTGTCGTAGACGACATTCAGAACGGCCAGCAGCCCGACCGTCACCGCAAAAATCACCAGCGCCAGACTGCGGTAGGAGACGGTTGTCCAATACTCCCACCCGCCGCGCTTTCTTGGGGGCTGATCCATCTTGCTAACCTGAGGGACTCGTGGCGCACCGAGGGGGTTTTCGGCCCCTTCTCCCCTGTGCCGACAGTAGCACAACCCCTCTGCGGCTGGCAATTGCCTCCGCCCCAAGGCGGCTGCCTTGTGAGGATTTCTCCCTTTCCCTATAATGGATCGTTTGCGAGAGGCCCCATGCTGAAGCTGTTCCGGCAACGGAAGACTGCGGTTCGCGCGCTGCTGTTCGCCATTGTGGGCATCGTGGGCTTCATGATGGTGGTTACCCTGGTGCCCTCTCTGGGTCAAGTGGACCGCAGTCTGCGTGATCCCCAGGGAACGTTGGCCCGCGTCGGCGAGGCGTCGCTCACCCGGCCGGAAGTCGAGCGAGAATACCAGCGCCGGGTGCGGCAACTGGGGGTGGATAGCTCGCAGTTCCGCCAATTGATTCTGCAAGGGCTCATCCGCGACCTCATCGCCCAGCGGGTCGCCGAATACGAGGCTCAGCAGCTCGGCCTGAAGGCCACCGACGAAGAGATTCGCCTCCAGAGTCGCCAGTTCGATGTCCTCTACCCGGGGGGCAAGTTCGTCGGCCAGGCAGCCTACCAGCAAGTCCTGCAGCAGAATTTCGGGATGAATGTCCACGAATTCGAGCAGCAGCTGCGCCGTCAGACGCTTCTGACCAAACTCTTTCTGTGGGTGACCGCGGGGGTTACCGTGACGCCCGCCGAAGTCGAGCAGGAGTACCGCCGTCGGAACGAGCAGGCTAAGATCGAGTTTGTGGTTTTCCGTCCGGAGACACTGGCTGCTACACTGACGCCCACCGAAGAGGAGTTGCAAACCTACTACGGGCATAACCGCGAACGCTACCAGGTGCCGGAGCGCCGCGCGGTGCGCTTCGTGGCGATTGATAATGAGGAGCTGCACCGGCGCGTCAGCGTTAGCGCCGAGGAACTCGAACGTTACTACCGGAGTCACCGGGATGACTACCGCCAGCCTGAGCGCGTGCACGCCCGCCACATCCTCTTTCTCAAACCGGCCCAAACGGCAGCCACTGAGGCGGCGGCCCCCGAAGACAATCCGCTCCGAAAGAAGGCCGAGCAAGTTCTGGCGCAGCTTCTCCGCGGAGCGGACTTTGCCGCCTTGGCCAGGAAGAACTCCGAGCACGCCGAGAGTCGGGACAAGGGCGGAGACCTCGGCTGGGTACAGCGTGGTCAGACCGTCGAAGCTCTTGATCGCGCCCTCTTTACTCTCAAACCCTCGGCGGCGGCCGAGCTAATCGAAACCCCCTACGGATTCCACATCGTACAGGTGCTTGAACATCAGCCCGAGCACACGCTGCCGCTGGCGGCGGTGCGCTCCGACATTGAGCGGCTGTTGAAAGAGGAAAGAGTCCAGCAGGAGGGTGTTAACCAGGCCCGGGCCATCGTGGATGCCGTTCGCGGCGGAAAAACTCTAGACGCCGCCGCCCGAGAGGCTCGATGGGGTGTGCAAGAATCCCCGCGTTTCACCCGCACGGAAACCCTGCCGGCCTTTGGCCGCAGCACCGACTTCCAGGAAGCCGCTTTCCGCTTGCCGGCTGCCAGCGCCGGCCAGCCGGCCGCCCCGGCGAGCGAGCCGGTGTCGGTCCCGGCGGGCTATGCCATCTTGCAGCTGAAGGAAGTCCTCCCCGCCCACGCTGCTTCTTTCGAGGAGGTCCAGGCCGAGGTAGCCCGCGCTTATCGCCAGGAGCAGGCGGCCACGCGGGCGCGAGAGGCGGCTCAGAAGCTGGCCGCCGACGCCCAGGCTAAAGGCGACCTGCGCGCCGCGGCCCGGGCTGCCAGGCTCGAGGCGACCACCTCAGAAAAGTTCGGACGCCTGGGAATGCTTCCCGGGCTGGGCTCGGTGCGGGAGATTGCCGCGCAAGCCTTCTCTTTGCCCGTGGGCCGCATCAGCCAGCCGGTCTTGGTGGGCGCGAACTGGGTGGTTTTCCGCGTCGTGGAGCGCGCCGAGGTTGACCCCAGCAAGATGCCCGCACCGGAAAAAGAGACCATCACCAATTCTTTGCGCGACCAGAAGCGCAGTCTGGCCTGGAGTCTCTTCGTTGAGACAGTAAAGAAGCGGTTGGAAGCGGAGGGCAAACTCACCATCAACAACGCCGCTATTAGCCGCCTGACCGGGGAGAGCTAGCCAGCCCGCGCCACCCCAGCCACGCCAGCGTTCCGAACATTCCCGCCCAGCCGGCCATCTTGACCAGCGCCGCCAGTTGGGTGTCGCGGTGCAGCAAGTGGAAGGTGGAGAGCAGGTAGTACCAATCGTGGATCACTTCCCCCGAGCCTAGCGACACCAGTGGCAGCGCCATCGCGTGCGCGTCCGCCATATAGATGGCGATGCCGAGAAAGTTTTCGAAGAAAAAGAAAAGGCACAGCGCTGTGGCCGGCGCGTGGCGTTGCAACGCAAAGTAACCGGCGAAGCCCAGCGGCACGACGAGCTGCAGCAGCGTGCCCCCGAGAACCATCAGGAATTTGCCGAAGGGGCTGAACACCAAGTGCCCGCCCTCGTGCAGAATCAGCCAGAGAAGATCGACGTAGACGCCCTCGGCGGTGGCGATGTGCAGCAGGAAGAGCGCGTAGAACGCCAGCCAGGCGGCCAGCGCCGCGCGGGAGATGGGTTTCCAGTCTTCTTCCAGCGACTCCAGGAAGGGAAAGCGCTCGTAGAATTCAGTCCGCGACACCCACACGGATCGCTCGGAGGGCTCAGTTGCCTCCCGTAGCCTTTTTCTCCGCCTGGCGGACTCCAGCCAGCAGTTTAGCCTCGGCCTCGGAGGGTGGCTCGGAGCGTCCGCCCAGGTACTTGGCCAGGAACGCCTCGGCGGCGGCATAGAAGGCCATGCGGTTCTCCGGCCGGGCAAAGCCGTGGCCCTCATCGGGGAAGACCAGGTACTCCACGTCCTTGC
>JBOGNW010000156.1:0-7198 GCA_050747425.1 Candidatus Acidiferrales bacterium | reverse complement strand
AAGAGCGCTTCTTCCATGGCGGTGTCGCCGCCCCCGACGACGATGACCTCCTTGCCACGGAAGAAGTAGCCGTCGCAGGTGGCGCAGGTGGAGACGCCGCGTCCGATGAGTTTCTTCTCTGATTCGAGTCCCAGCAGCTTGGCCGAGGCGCCGGAAGCGATAATCAGCGCCTCGGTCTGATAAGAGTTTTCACTTGTCTTAATGGTAAAGGGCCGCTTACTCAGGTCCGCCTCTTGAGCAATCTCGAGCTTGTAAGTGGCGCCGAAGCGCTGCGCCTGCTGCTTCATCAACTCCACCAGCTCTGGTCCCTGGACGCCCTCGGGGAAGCCCGGGTAATTCTCCACCGCGGTAGTGAGCGAGAGTTGGCCTCCGGGCTCGTGGCCTTCCAGTACCAGCGGGGCGAGATTGGCGCGGGCGGCGTAGATGGCGGCCGTGGAGCCGGCGCAACCGGAGCCCACGATGATGACTTTGTGGACCATCAGGAGTCCTTCCTCTGAGCGAGAATGGGCATGCGCAAACGAATCGTGTATTCTAACGCAGCCGCGGCGCAGTGTCGCGGCTGCGCTCGCGCCTCGCTACAACCATTGGATGGTCGAGGCCGGGCGTGGTTGCATTTCGCTTTGGAAAGGAGAAGCGATGGCCGCGCGTGAACCCGGAGTGTACGCCACCTTCGAGACTTCAGAGGGGCGCATCGTCTGCCGCCTGTTTGAGGACAAGGCTCCGCAGACGGTGAAGAATTTCATCGAGCTGGCCGAGGGCACGCGGGAGTTTTCTGATGCGCGCTCGGGCCAGCGGGTCAAGCGGCGCTTCTACGACGGGCTGGCGTTCCACCGCGTGATTCCAAAGTTCATGATTCAGGGCGGCTGCCCGCGCGGGGATGGCACGGGCGGGCCGGGCTACCAGTTTGCGGACGAATTCCATCCTCAGTTGAAGCACGACGGGCCGGGAATGCTTTCCATGGCCAATGCCGGTCCCAACACCAACGGCAGCCAGTTCTTCATCACCGTGGCGGCTACGCCGTGGCTCGACAACCACCACACCATTTTCGGTCGCGTGGTCGAGGGGCAGGAGGTGGCGACGCGGATTTCCGAGCTACCGAAGGATTCGGGCGACCGGCCGCGTAAGCCGGTCATTCTTGAACGGGTGGTGATTGAGCGCGTCGCCGCGCCGGCCTAGTGGTGATGCAGAGAGAGGGAATGGGCCCGGCCCAGAAGTTCGCTTACAGGAATCACTAGCGTTCCGTCTTCAATCCCGGCGGCCAGCAACGGAGGGTTGCAGCCCCCGGGGGTATCGAGGTAGGCCACCGGAATAGCGGCGGCGCAGTGCTCGCAGACTACCGTGTCTCCCTCCTGGTAGTAGCCATGCGTGCCGCAAATCGTGCAGGCTTCGAGCGCCGCCGCCAGGCGGCCATCCGGGAGGCGCAGTACGAAGAATCCGAGGCTGGTGTTCTCGCGGAGGAAACGGAAGCGGTGCAGGAGGCCGTCATTCACTCCGGCGAGCGGGATGCGCACACTGTCGCCCGTGGCGGCAATGGGAAGAGCGGGGGAGAGTTGCGTGGTCCCGCGGGCGTACACATGCTCGGCGGCCAGAGCGACCATAATCAGAAAGGCAGTGGCGGCCGCGGCCGTCATCCAGCGCCGTTCGCGGCGCTGTTCGGACAGGCGCCGGCGGCGTTCGGCCTCACTAAGGCTGGTGGCGGGAGCCGTGTGGTGGCGGCGGAGCAGCTCGCGCGCCACGAGCCAGACGGCCGTGCTCAGCAACACCACGAAGAAAAAGATGTCGTGCCGGACAATTGGTCCCAGCAAGTGCATCATCCACGGCCCACTGGGGATGACGAGTCCTTCGGAGAGTTCGTGCACGCCGGTGAGGGTGAGCTGCACGGCAATGACTATCAGCATGATACTGGTGGCGTCGAAGAAGCGGTCGAGGCGGATCGGAAGCGTGCCTTCGAAGAAGAAAACCCCCAGCGCCACCGCCAGAGCGAGGCCGGCGAAGGTGCCCAGCAGGACGGGGATGCCTTGGTTGGTCAGCGCCACCGCGCTCAAAAAGATGACGGTTTCCAGACCTTCGCGCAAAACCATAGCGAAAGCGAAAAAGAAAACTCCGAGGGCAGCGAGCCGGCCACGTCCGGCCAGCCGTCCGACCTGGCTTTCGATTTCCCCGCGCAGGGAACGAGCCACCCGCCGCATCCAGAGGATCATTCCGGACAGCAGGAGGGCCGCCAGCAGCATCAGGAAGCCCTCGACGCTCTCTTGGTTCCAGGCGAGGCGCTCAAGCAGGGACGCGGCAGCCAGGCTGGTCACCGCCGCCGCCGCCACGGCCCACCAGACAGGGCGCTCGAGGTTCGCTCGTCCGATCTTGCGCAGGTAGGCCAGGCAGATGCCGACTATGAGCGCGACTTCCACGCCTTCGCGGAGAGCGACGAGAAAGGCCGAGAACATGGTCGTTGTGGCTGTTGCAATTTGTTGCAACTAGGTTGCAACAAGAAAGCGTAGTGTACTGGCAAGGGCCTCGAGGTGTCAAGTGCAACCGAGCAGGGCCAGGCGCGGATTTTTCCGATGGCCGCTGAACCCTCTGATACCATCTAAGGAAGCGAAGTAGAATGTCTACCGCCGACAGCCAACCGCGCATCACGGCCGTGGCCACGGCCAATCCGCCCAACCGTTTTACCCAGGAAGAGGTGTTGCGCTTGGCGGGCTATACGCGGCCGATGGCGCGCGAGATTTTCCTTAACAGCGACATCGAACACCGCTATCTTTATATTGATTCTAAAACTGCGCGGCCGGGCGAAGACCTGGACACCTTGCACCGGCGCTATCGGGAGGGCGCTGGGCTCATTGGGCGGCAAGCGGCGGAGCGCTGCCTGGCGGAGGCCGGGCTGGCCGCCGCCGACATTGATTGCATCCTGGTCTGCTCTTGCACGGGGTATCTCTGCCCCGATCTGGCAACCATACTGGTGAAAGACTTGAGCTTGCCCGGGCATGTGCAGCGCGGCGCGCTGCTGGGGCACGGCTGCGCGGGAGCGCTGCCGACGTTGCAGCGTTCCTACGACCACGCGCGCGCCTATCCCGACCACCGAGTGCTGATGGTGGCGGTGGAGATTTGCTCCGCGACCTATTACATAGACGACACGCTGGAGACTCTGGTGGGCAACGCCATCTGCGCCGACGGCGCCGCCGCCTGCCTGATTACTTGCCGCGACGGCGTGAGAGCGGACCAGCACGGCCCGCGGATTGTCGGCTTCGCTTCCGTGCTGGATACGAATTGCCAGAGCTCGGTGGGCTTTGGCTATCGCCAGGGCTATCTGCGCATCGTTCTGGCGCCGACTATCCGCGACCTCGCCCCGCCCATCATTGACAAAGCGCTCACCGCGCTGCTGGCCCCACGGGGGATTGCGCGGGAGCAAATCCGCCACTGGCTGCTGCATCCGGGCGGGCGCAAGGTTATTGATCGCGTGCAGCAAGCCCTGGGGTTGAGCGATGCCGATGTGGCCCTCTCCCGCCGCGTTCTGCGCCATTATGGCAATATGTCTTCGCCCACAGTCTTGTTTGTGCTGGACGAATTACTGCAAAACGGGACTGCCCGGTCGGGTGACCTTGGGGTCTTGCTGGCTTTGGGCCCGGGGTTCGCGGCCGAGGCGGCCTTACTGGAGTGGTGATATGAAAAAAATAGCTATGTATCTCGCTTTTTCTTTGCTGGTGATGGCTGCGCTCTCACTCGCACAGGAAACGCCCAAGCCGGGCGAGGTGCGCGAGATCCCGATGACGGCCAAGAAGTATGAGTACTCGCCCAAGGAAATCCGCGTGAAGCAGGGGGAGCGGGTACGGCTGTTGATCACGGCGACCGACCGCAAGCACGGCTTTCAGATCAAGGAGCTGGGCATCAAGACCGAGTTGGAGAAAGACAAAGCGACAGCGGTGGAGTTTGTGGCCGACAAGCCAGGCGAGTACCAGTTCAAGTGCTCGGTGCGCTGCGGCTTCGGCCACGGCGGCATGCGCGGCACGTTGATTGTGGAGCCGGCGGAATCCAAGCCGATGGGCGAGCAGTAAGCTTCTAGGCCGGCCGTCGGAGGGTAGGCAGCGGGAGGCCATCGAGCGTTTGGCCGCGGGCGAGTCGCTCGAGCCAGGGTTGGAGGGCCGCCAGCAAGCCGGCAACGTCTATGTCGGTGTTGGTTGAGGTATGATGACGTAATTTCTCCACCCCGGCCCGCAGCAGCGACTCGGCGCCGACCAAGTTCCCGTTGAGAAAATGATGGAAGGCGGCGGCGACCTGGATGAGTCCCTGGTAGTAAGTTTTTTCCTCCGCGGATTCTTCGAGCCAGATTTCTTCCAGCAACTCGTGGCAGGTGAAAAACTGGCGGCGGTTGAAGCACTCGATGCCGCGCCAGAAAATTTCGGTTTTGCGGACGGCTTCCATGCCATGCCTAGCGTATATGGAAGAAGCGTGGGGCGTCGAGTGAGTCTTGCAGGCGTAACGAAACGTCCAATGGGGCGACTCAGGAGGCGTGGGAGTCTTCGACGGGCATGAATCTGTTGGCTAACAGCAATCCTCGGAAGGAGTTAGAAGAGCAGATGCGGGAGGCGGGGCGGCTGCCGCCCGGGCAGGCGGCCACGCTCAAATGGCCGGTGCTGCACTATGGCGGCATCCCGCGCTTCGACCCCCGGTCGTGGGACTTCCGAGTTTTTGGCCTAGTGGAGGAGCCGTTGCGGTTCAACTACGATGAGTTTCTGGCGCTGCCGCAGCGAGAAGTGGTGGCGGACATGCATTGCGTCACGCGCTGGAGCCGCTTCGATAACCGCTGGGAGGGTGTGTCGGCGCGCGAGGTGATCGAGCGGGCCCGGCCCAAGCCCGAGGCCACGCATGTTCTGGTGCACGCCGAGCAGGGCTACACCGCCAATGTGCCACTCGACGATCTTCTGCGCGAGAGCGTCCTCTTCGCCCACAAACACGAGGGCGCGGCCCTCGCCCCTGAGCATGGCTACCCGCTGCGGTTGGTGGTGCCACACCTCTATTCTTGGAAGAGCGTGAAGTGGGTGCGGGGGCTGGAGCTCGTGCCGCGCGAGGTCGCCGGTTTCTGGGAGCAGAACGGCTACCACCTCTACGGCGACCCCTGGAAAGAGCAGCGCTTCGACACCGACTAGTCCAGCCTCCGCTGTGTTAGCTTTTTGTATGCCTTGGTTGATGTTCACCGGCCGGCGAGCCGCCTCTCTCGGCGTCAGTTTCCTTCTCTTTGTGACTGTGCCGCCTGTGGTACGCGGGCAGCAGTTTTCGGATTTCATCACGCCGACGCCGCTGCCGCCCGGCCACACTCTGGTCTTGGGCTTTCTCGGGGGTCGGCAGCCGTGGAACAATTCCCGGGAAGGAACGCGGCGGTTGGCGCTTCGGCTGCGGGCGCGGAACCTGCGGGGCGTCCATGTCGAGACCCTGGCGAACCGCAAACGAAAGCTGGCTCTGGAGCTGATTCAGAAAGCGTTTGATTCCAATGGCGACGGCAGGCTCGAGGTATCGGAACGGCGGGCCGTGCGGCTGGTCGTCTACGGCCAGAGTTTTGGCGGCGCGGCGGTGGTGAAGCTGGCGCGAGAGCTGGAGAAGCTCGATATTCCCGTTCTGCTCACCGTGCAGGTGGATAGTATCGGCCGGGGAGACGCCCTCATCCCGCCCAATGTCCGCCGGGCGGCCAACCTTTATCAGCGGGATGGCCTACTGATCCGGGGAGAGCCGGAAATCCGCGCCGAAAACTCGGAAGGAACCCAAATCTTGGGCAACTTCTCTTTCAGCTACAAGAGCAAGAAAGTGGACATGAGTGGTGTGGCCTGGCACAAAAAGATTTTCCGCGGCGCCCATGCCAAGATGGACCGCGACCCGGAGGTCTGGGAGAAAGT
This sequence comes from Candidatus Acidiferrales bacterium, assembly GCA_050747425.1. Taxonomy (GTDB): domain Bacteria; phylum Acidobacteriota; class Terriglobia; order Acidiferrales; family 2-02-FULL-67-57; genus CAYTXK01. The sequence continues at coordinate 1,316 of JBOGNW010000156.1, read as the reverse complement.
CGAAGAGCTGGTCCTGGCCGAGCTCGGAAAGGAATCAGCAGCCCGATCCGAAGGGTTTCCTCAGTAGATGTTGTACTCCTCGAAGTGCAGACCGTTATCGGATTGCAGGATGATGTTCTTTCCCGTTTGCTCCTCAAGCTCCCGCACCAGGTTGTGCCCAAGGCCTTTCAGGCTCTTGACGATTTCCGGATGGGCGCGAATGGTGAGCTCGGGGGCATCAATGGTTCCCGCCATCTTGCGGGCTTCGTTTTGAATCTCAAAGCACAGGGTTTCGAGCGACTTCACCATTCCCGTTCCCACGCAGGTGGGGCAGGGCTGGCAGAGCAGGCGTTCGAGGGGCTGGCGGGTTCGCTTGCGGGTGAGGGCCACCAGGCCGAACTCGTTGAAGGAAAGCAGCTTGGAGGGCGAGCGGTCGTTGCGCTGCGCTTCTTCGAGGGCGCGCATGACGCGCATGCGGTTGCGCGGGTCTTCCATATCAATGAAGTCGATGATGAGGATGCCGCCCAGATCGCGCAGGCGGATCTGGCGCGAGATTTCCTTGACGGCTTCCAGGTTGGTTTTGACGATAGTGTCCTCGAGACGGGTCGAGCCCTTGCCGACGAACTTGCCGGTGTTGACGTCAATGGCCACCAGGGCCTCGGTGTGGTTGATGACAATGTAGCCGCCGGACTTCAGCCACACCTTGGGGCGCAGGGCGCGGTCAATCTCCTGCTGCACACCCATCTCTTCGAAGATGGGAGAGGACTTGGTATAGAGCTTGATGCGGCTGACGAGGCCGGGCTGGAAGCGGCTGACGAACTCCACAATCTTGGCATACTCCTCTTCGCTATCCACCCAGACGCTTTCGTACTCGCCCGAGAGCTGGTCGCGCAGCAGGCGTTCGACCAAGCTGAGGTCGTGGTGCAAGAGCACCGGCGCGGGAGACTCGTCGGCGCGCACGCGGTTGTCGTGCCAGAGCTTGACCAGATAGTCAATGTCCTGGCGCAGGTCTTCTTCGCTGCACCCGGCCGCGGCCGTGCGCACCACGAAGCCGCCGCTGCTGGTCCCTTTCAGCTCCAGGAGCAGGCGCCGCAAGCGGTTGCGCTCCTCGCTGGTGCCGATCCGGCGCGAGATGCCGATGTGGTCAATGGTGGGCATGTAGACCAGAAAGCGTCCCGGTAAGGTGACATGAGAGGTGATGCGGGCGCCTTTCTTGCCCATTTGCTCCTTGGCGATCTGCACGATGATTTCCTGGCCCGGGCGCAGCAGCTCGGCGATGGCCGGCTGGCCACGCGACGGCCGCGCGTGCGCGGGGCGGGGTGGGCGGCGGCCAGGAC
>JBOGNW010000155.1:0-9977 GCA_050747425.1 Candidatus Acidiferrales bacterium | reverse complement strand
GCGTTTGTTAACGCTGTAATCCTAGTTTGCGTGGCCGCCTACATTGTTTTTGCCGCCTACCATCGGTTTCTCCAGCCTGTCGCGGTGAACACGTCCCTGATGCTGTGGGTGTCGCTGGTCGGCATCGGCGTCAACGGGGGCATCGCGGCGAGTGTGTGGCGCGGGCGAGGCGATGTGAACCTGCGCACCGTTCTTATCCACAACGCCGGCGACGCTGCCTCCAACCTGGCCATTCTGGCGGGGGCGTTTCTGATGGCGCGCACGGGCTGGTTCGCACTCGACCCGGTGATCAGCTTTGCCATCGGCGCCGCGGTGCTCTGGACGTCGTGGGGCGTTCTCAAGACCACCACCAACATCCTGCTCGAGGGCACGCCGCCCGACCTCGCGGTGGAAGAGGTGGCGCGGGCGATGCTCAAGGTGCCGGGGGTGGTGGAAGTGCACGACATTCACATCTGGTCGCTGGCCGAGCACCTGCACGCGCTCTCCAGTCACGTGCGCATCGAAGAAATGTCGACCCGCGAGAGCGAGAAAATTCTAGACCAGCTCAACGCCCTGTTGGCGCGGGAGTTCAACATCAGCCATACGACTATCCAGTTCGAGCCCGCGGCCCGCCCGGCCCCGGTCCACTACTTTCCCGCTTCTGGCGGGCCCAAGAACTCCTAAAAAAACGGAAGGTCTATTGTCAAGCCTCGCCGAGGCCCCGACATACCTCTAAACGCTTGATTCCATTTAGGTAAGGCTGCAAGGCGTCGGGGAGGAGGACGGAGCCGTCGGCCTGCTGATAATTCTCTACTAACGCCATCCAAGTGCGTCCAATGGCGAGCCCGGAGCCGTTGAGAGTGTGCACGTAGTCGCTTTTAGACTTGCCCGGCAAGCGGTAGCGGATGCCGGCCCGGCGCGCCTGGAAGGCCTCGAAGTTGGAGCAGGACGAGATTTCTTTGTAGGCGTTCTGGCCGGGCAGCCAGACCTCGAGGTCGTAGGTCTTGGCGGAGGCAAAGCCGAGGTCGCCGGTGCAGAGAGCGACCACGCGGTAGGGCAAGCCAAGTTTCTGCAAGATAACTTCCGCGTCGTGGGTGAGAGATTCTAGTTCGTCATAGCTTTGCTCGGGGCGGGTGAGCTTCACCAACTCAACCTTTTGAAACTGGTGCTGACGAACGATGCCGCGGGTTTCTTTGCCGTAGCTGCCGGCTTCGGAACGGAAGCAAGGAGTCCAAGCGCAGAGCTTGAGGGGCAGCCGTTCGGGATCCAGGGTTTCCTCGCGAAAGATGTTAGTCACCGGCACCTCAGCGGTGGGGATGAGCCAGTAGTCGGTGCCTTCGAGCTTGAAGAGGTCGCCGGCAAACTTGGGCAACTGGCCGGTGCCGACGAGGGAGGCGGAGTTGACGATGAAGGGTGGCAGCACCTCGCGGTAGCTGTGCTCGCGGGTGTGAACATCGAGCATGAAATTCGCCAGCGCCCGTTCCAGCAAGGCGCCCGCCCCCACGTAGAGAGCAAAGCGCGCCCCGGCCAGGCGGCTGGCGCGCTCGAAGTCGAGAATCCCCAAGGCCACGCCCACATCCCAGTGCGGCTTGGGCTCAAAGTCAAACTGGCGCGGCTCCCCCCAGCGGCGCACTTCGCAGTTCTGCTCCGGCGAGCGGCCCGGCGGCACGGTTTCGTGGGGGAGATTGGGGATTTTGAGCAGCAGATCCTGAACGCGGGCGTCGAAGTCGGCGGCGTGCTTGTCCAGCTCCTTGATGCGCGCGGAGAGCTCTTTCATCTTCTCGAGCAGGGCCGAGGCATCGCCTCCCTCTTTTTTGAGACGGCCGATCTCGCCGTTAGCGCGGTTGCGCTCGGCTTTGAGAGCTTCGACTTCGGTAATCGCCTTGCGCCGCTGCTCATCGAGCTGCAAGAGCTGCGCGAAATCGTCCGGGGGAGCGCCGCGGCCGTCGAGGGCCTTGCGGACACGCTCCGCCTGAGTTCGCAGGTAGGCAAGCTCGAGCATGGTGCGCTATTCTACACGAAGGCCGCAGGGCCGCTGGCTGAATCGCGGCCTGGCCGGGCGGCATCCAAACGGGCGATGAAAAAACAGAATCACGTCGTTGTTCCGAGCTTGCTGGCTCTGGGGATATGGGTGGCATTAAGCCTCAGCGCCTTTACTGGACAAGAAACCAAGCCGCGGCCGGCTCCTCGGCTGCCGACCAGCGGCTGGCTGAACACGCCCGAGGGGAAGCCGCTGCGGATGGAAGAGCTGCACGGGAAGGTGGTGCTGGTCGAGTTCTGGGCGTTCGCCTGCTACAACTGCCGGAACCAGCTTCCCTACGTAAAGGCCTGGCATGAGAAGTACGCCGCGCAGGGCCTGACCGTAATCGGCGTGCACACACCCGAGCTCGAGCACGAGCGCAGCGCGGAAAATGTAAAGAAGGCAGTGCGCGAACTGGGTATTACATTCCCGGTGGTGCTCGACAACGATTACAAAACCTGGAACCGGTTCAAGAACCGTTACTGGCCCGCCGCGTATCTCATCGACCACAGGGGGCAGATCGTCTACGTGGCCATCGGCGAGGGCGACTACGAGCGCACCGAGGCGCGCCTCCAAGCTCTGCTAGCGCAGGCGCAGAAAGCCCGGCCGTAGCAGCGCGTCACGCCTTCTTCCAATCACTCACCGCGGGCACGCCACCCAGTGACCGCGCCTGGCGCACGGCGCGCCCAATAGCTTCAGCCACAACCTCTGCCGCGCAGGTTCCGACTGTGTTCAAATCAGCGGATTTTTCACCGAGGGAGAGCGCGAAAACCACATCGCCGTCAAACACCGTGTGAACGGGGGCGATGGCCCGCGCCAGGCCGTTCTGAGCCATGGCGGCGATCTTGGTGATGCCGGTGCGGTCGAAACGCGCGTCGGTGGCGACGACCGCCAGCGTGGTCGCCGGCTGGGCGGAGGGCCCCGCCGAAGGCGGGGCGGGTGAGCCAAAGGCTTTGCGGGCGACCCCACGCTTCATCTGCGCCACGGTATCGGCGAACTCTGCCGAGGTCTCGGACAAGCGGGCGCCAGCGATGATTTCTCCATTGGTTTGATTGCGCACGTCCCCAAAAGCGTTCACCACGGCGAGAGCACTGACCTTGGCACCGCCCACCAGCTCCAGCGTGGCCGTGCCCAAGCCGCCTTTGGTGGCCTGGCGGATTCCGAAGAGCTTGCCGACCGTGGCACCGGTCCCGGCGCCAACACTGCCCTCTTCGACCGGGTCGCTGGTTGCCCGGCGGGCGGCGTCGTAACCCATGGTAGCATCGGGGCAGCGTCGCGCATCACCGATCCCGAGATCAAAAAGGATGGCGGCGGGCACAATGGGGACGCGGGCCACGCCGGTATCAAAGCCGATGCCCTGCTCCTCAAGATAGCGCATGACACCCGCGGCGGCCTCAAGGCCAAAGGCGCTGCCGCCGGCGAGGACCAAGGCATGAATGCGCTCGACCAAGTGCCCCACGCGCAGGGTTTCGAGCTCGCGCTCACCCAGCGCCGAGCCGCGCACGTCCACGCCGGCAACCGCTCCGGCGGCTCCGCAGAGGATTACCGTGCAGCCGGTCAGGCCGGTAAAATCGCTGGCGTGGCCGACGCGGAGGCCTTCGATGTCGGTTAAGCCTTTCATCCCGGCGACTCCCCCGGCGGCGACTTTATCACAGCGGTTGTGTCCCGGCTCCCTTTGCAGGTAGAATCACGGCCAATGGAACCCGAGGAAGGCGGAGGGTGGCTCGCGAGAGTCCATCCTGTCCCTTGGGGAGACGAAACCGATGCAGCTGCGGGTGGGTGCGTGCACAGACCGGGGCCTGAAGCGCCCCATCAACGAAGACGCCTATGCCTGTCATCCCGACATCGGGGTCTTCGTGGTGTGTGACGGCATGGGAGGCGAAGCGGCGGGCGAAGTGGCGAGCCAACTGGCGACGAAAACTGTTTCCAGCCAGCTCAACGGCGCCGACCGCTGGGCGCGCGGCAAGGCGGCGGGACCCAGCGCGGGCTTCCAGCCGCAGACGCGCCGCCTGGAGGCGGCCCTGCAACTTTCGAACCGCGCCATCCTGGAAGAAAGCCGACGCAACAAAGCCCAAACCGGCATGGGCACGACGGCGGTGAGCGCCTGGATTCAGAACAACCTCGCCAGCCTGGCGCACGTGGGCGACAGCCGCGCCTACCTGTGGCGGTTCGGAAACCTGGAGCGCCTGACGCGCGACCACTCGCTGGTAGAGGAGCAAATGGCCGCCGGCTTGCTGACCGCCGAGCAGGCCCAGCAGTCCGAGCAACAGAATGTTCTGCTGCGGGTGCTGGGGCGCGAACCCAGCATCGAGGTGGACCTGGCCGAGATTCCTCTGATTGCGGGCGACTATTTGCTGCTGTGCACGGACGGCCTGACGCGCATGGTGTCGGAAGCGGCGCTGGCGGAAGCGATCGCCATCCTGCGCGATCCGAAGAAGATTTGCTCCTCGCTGGTCGAGCAAGCCAATCAAAACGGCGGGGTGGACAACATCACGGTGGTGGTAGCAAAAATCGAAGAGGACAGTCTGTGGCGGCGCCTGTGGAGCCGCTTGCGGAAATGACCAGGAGGGAGCATCAATGCCTAAGCTAGTGCTTAAGTACGAAGACCGGATTCTGAAAGAGGTTCCGGTGACTTCGAGCCCGGTCACCATCGGGCGCGTGCCGGGAAACACGATTGCGATTGACAACCCGGCGGTGTCGAGCCAGCACGCGCGCGTGATGGTCGAAGGGGGCCAGTATGTGGTGGAGGACTTGGGGAGCACGAACGGCACCTTCGTCAAAGAGCAGGCCATCAAGAAGCACATCCTGCAAGAAGGCGATGTGATTCGCGTGGGTAAGCACACGCTCACCTTCTACGGCATCGGCAAAGGTGAGGCCGTCGAGGAGGCGCCGGCCGCGGCGGCGCCGGCGGCGCAGGTGCAGGCGCTGGGGGGGACGGTGTTCCTCGACACCAAGTCGCAGAAAGAGCTGTTGGCCAAAGTCAAAGCAGCAGCGGCGGCCGGCCAGGCTGGGGCGGAGGGCCAAGCAACTCCTGCTGCGGCGCCCAAAGCGGCTGTGGCCGCGGCGGCGGCCAAGCCCGGCTTGCTAACGGTGGTATCGGGCCGTACGGATCAGCGCCAATACACGCTGGAAGCACAGACCACGCTAGTGGGCAAATCGCAAAGCGCCATGATTCGGCTGAAGGGCTGGTTCAAGCCCGACGTGGCCGCGGCCATCACCAAGAAAGGCGCGGGGTACCTGGTGACGCCGCTCAAAGGAAAGACTCTGGTCAACGGCCAGCCGTTGAAGCAAGGCTACGAGCTGAAGGTGGGCGATGTCCTCAGCGTCAGCGGCGTGACCATGCAGTTCTCCCAACGGGAATAACGGGCTCGCGCCCGCTGCTCGTTTTTCGCGACTCACAGAAGCTTCTTCGCCCCGCGGCCAGGAATCCAGGGAGGAATCTCAGCCCGCGATGGCCAGAGCGGCCTATATCCTAAGTGCCGTTCGCACGCCGATGGGCAAGTTCGGCGGTTCTCTGCGTGAGCTGACCGTAGCGGACCTGGGGGTAGCGGCGGCGCGGGCCGCGCTCGAGCGCGCCCACCTCGAGGCGCGGCACGTCGAAGAAGTCATCTTCGGCTGCGCGCGCCAAGCGAGTGTGGGACCAAACGTGGCCCGCCAGATTGCTGTGCGCGCGCTGGGCCCCGTGCTGGGAACGCCCGTGCCCGCCTTTACCGTGAATCAAGCTTGCGCGTCCGGATTGCAAGCTCTGGCGCTGGCAGCGGAGCGGATTCTCAGTGGGCAGGCCGAGTGTGTTCTGGCCGGGGGCGCGGAGTGTATGAGCCGCGTGCCGTACCTCGTCGAAGGAGCGCGCTGGGGGATGAAGATGGGCCACCAGCGCCTGACCGACGCCATGTACAAAGACGGCTTTCTCGATCCGATTTCTGAGCTGATGATGGGCGAGACCGCCGAAGTGCTGGCTGAGGAGTATCGCATCCCGCGCGAGGAGCAAGACCGCTTCGCCTGCCTGAGCCACCAGCGCGCCGCCCGCGCCTGGCAGGAAGGCCGCTTCGCCGATGAAGTAACGCCAGTGGAAGTGCCAGACAAAAAGGGTACGCGACAGATGGAACAGGACGAGACCTTCCGCGCCGACTCCTCGGAAGAGAAGCTCGCCAAGCTGCCGCCCGTGTTCAAAGACGACGGCAGCGTGACGGCCGGCAACGCCAGCCAGATCACCGACGGCGCGGCCGCCCTGGTAGTGGTCAGCGAAGCCCGGCTCAGAGAAACCGGGGCGGAACCGCTGGGTCGCATCGGAGGCTGGGTTACGGTGGGCGTTGACCCGCGCCGCATGGGAATCGGACCGGTGCCGGCCATCACCCGCTTGCTCGAGAAAACCAACACTCGCCTGGAGGGGTTCGAGCTAGTAGAATTGAACGAAGCCTTTGCGGCTCAGGTGCTGGCTTGCGATCGCGAGCTGCACTTCGACCGCGAACGGCTGAACGTGAACGGCGGGGCGATTGCGCTCGGTCATCCCATTGGTTGCAGCGGGGCCCGCATCGCCACCACGCTGGTGCACGAGATGCGGCGGCGGCAGGCACGGCGGGGGCTGGCTACGCTGTGCGTGAGCGGCGGCCTGGGGATGGCGCTGAGTTTGGAAGCAGCCTGAAATCGAGCGGAGAGGTGAGCCATGGTCGAAGTGCAGACCGATGACTTGTACGGGGGCGAGGTCAAGCGAGAGCGGCAGGCGTTCAAGTTCATACAGTGGGAATTGAAGGAGGGCGTAGCGCGGCTGACCCTCAACCGCCCGCCGCACAACTACCTCGACGCGGAAATGCTCACCGAGATTGCCCTGGCCTTCGAATCCCTCCATGAACACCCCGAGATCAAAGTGGTCTTGATGCACGCTTCGAAGGAGTGCAAGTCGTTCTGCGGCGGAGTCGATGTGCCGGAATATACCGCCCAACGGGTCTTTCAGATGCTGGACGCTTTTCGGCGAGTGCTGACGGCTTCCCTCGATGTCGGCAAGCCGGTGGTGGTGGCCGTGAACGGCCCGGCGCTCGGGGGCGGCTGCGAGCTGGCGGCCTTCGGCGATATGATCATCACCACGCCCAAAGCCAGGTTCAGCCAGCCGGAAATCAAGGTGCTGGGAATGTTTCCTCCGTTTGCGACCAGCATTTTCCCCTCCATCATCGGGCCCAAGCGCGCTATGGAGATGCTGCTGACGGGCGAGCCCATCACGGCGGAAGAGGCGCGGGAGCTGGGATTGGTCAACAAAATTGTCCCCGAGGCGGAGCTGGATAAGACGGTGGAAACGTTGCTGGGCTATATCTCGCAGCACTCCTCGCCCGTGCTGTCCATGGCCAAAAAGGCAATTTATGAAGGGCTGGGAATGGGCCTGGCTGAGGCGCTCAAGCATTCTCACAACCTTTTCCTGAACGAGCTCTACAAACTCGAGGATTCGCAGGAAGGGCTGCGCGCCATCAAAGAAAAACGCAAGCCGCAGTGGAAGAACCGCTAGGCCTCGCGACGGGCCGGACCAGGGCCGATGGCAAAAAGAGAACCGGCGTCCCGACCAACGCCTCCCGAGGACTCCGGCGTGGAGGCGCGACACACAATTCCGGCGCGGGCTGACGAAATCGAGAAAGTTCTGGGGGAACTGCTGGGAGCTATCGAGAAGACAAAACTTCGCTGCGGCGACATTGACGAAATCCGCCTGGCCTTGCGTGAAGCCCTGAACAACGCCCTCAAGCACGGCAGCCGGCTCGACACTTCCAAAAAAATCCATTTTGCTTACCGCTGCGATCCCGAGCAAGGTCTGTGGGTGATGGTGCGCGATGAAGGCTCGGGCTTCGACCCGGAGGTCGTGACGGATCCCACCACTCCGGAAAACCTCGACCGCACCGGCGGCCGGGGCGTTTTTCTGATACGCAACCTGATGGATAAGGTTGAGTTCCGCGAGGGTGGACGCGAAGTGCAGATGTGGCGCCACCTGCGCCCTGACAGTTAGCCACCCTGCAGAAAAAGCTGAAGGACGAAGGGAATGCCCGCGGGAGAACCCTTTTCGGCCTGAATCTGGAAGGGAATCCGCAGCAGTCCGCCGGGCTCAGCGGTAAAGGTCTGTTCAAAGCTCCTTCCGCTGGCACCCCGGCCGATGAAGTGCACGGGCCCAATTGCCCGGATGCGGGCGCGAATCTTGCGCGGCTGGTCGCTCGTGCCTCCCACACAGACGTAGTACTCTCCTTGCGTCGGCTGGCCGCTCATCAACTGGCTCTGGTCCAGCCTGCCGCCGATGATTTCGAAAACCGTCAACACCCTGCGGCGACGCTCGCCGGAGGGATTTTCGAGTTCCAAGGCCTTGCCTCCTCCAGGGGCATCGCGGGGAACGGGAATGGTGCTGAACGCCTGCCCGGAGCGGGTCAGGGTGCGGACAATCGGAAGAGATTGTTCGCCGAGATTCGCCTTCGCGACTTCTCCGGGAACAGTGACAAAACTCCCGGGCTGCTGAAACTCCCCTTCCTCGCCCATTTTCAAGTCTTTGACAGCCTTCACCGCCACTTTGATGGGCGGGAGCTCGACAAACGGCGGCCGGGAGCCCGGCTGAGCGCGGCTGACTTCCACTTCGAGCGTCCCCTCCTCGGGGGCGTGCACGGTGAAGCCGCCATTCTCATCGGTTTGCACCACAGTTTCTTGTCCACCCTGACGAAGACGGACAGGAACTCCCGCGAGGGGTTGGTGGTCGCGGCCGACGAGGCGTGCCAGTTGGGTCGCGCCAGGCGGGAGCTCAGAGGAAACGAGTAGCCAGGCGTCTTGCAGTGGCGCCGGAGGCAGCACCAGCAGACTCCCCCAGCGCAGGGCGCCGTCGGCCATCCGCACCGCATAATCCTGCGCGCCCGGCCCTGCCGTTTCCGGCACGCAAAGGCGGACGGGTGTAAGGTCAGGAAGGGCACAGCCGCCGGGAACCACCTGGAGTGCACTCTCAGCCGCGCCGGTGACTGCTCCCGAGGCGCTGCCGCTCACGCAAGACCCCGGGCGCGCCTGTGCGGGCAGGCCGGCGAGCGGCAAGCCGGGAAGAGTATCCCGCAGCGCCTGCAAGAGCTCTTCGAGAGTCGCCCAACGCTTGCGCGGCGGCTGGCCGGGCGGGATTTCCGCCAGCTCGAAGGGCGCGAGAGTTTCCTCGCCAGTCACGGCCGGGTCTCCGTTGCGGACGCGCACCTGGCCGTCGAAATTAATCACCGTCGTCAGCGCGGCCGCTGCGGCTACGTACAGGTGAGTGCCGATGACGCCGATGACCGCGCTGCTGGTGCGCACTTCGAAGCGGCCACCTGCCTGGGTGCGCTTCTTAACCTCGGCGCGCACTTTGCCAAACTGCAATTCCATTTCGGAGCGCTCGGTGGCCTGGTCGTGCTCGAGGATCTGCAGGCGCGCTCCGGAGCCGACATTGACGAGCGAGCCGTCAAGCAACGTCAAACGCGCGCGGGCCTGAGCAGCGGTTTCAAACCAGTCACGCCACAGCAGCGGGTCGCGAAGGCGGGCTTCGGCGCGGGCGGCGGCGCGCTCGATGTGGGCCACGGGCAGCAGGGCGCTCACTTCCCCGGCTGGCTGCGCGCTCTGGGCGAAACCCGGCAGCGCGGCCACGAGCAAAGAGCCCATCAAGACTACTGCGCGAGTCTTCATCGTCTGCCGCTCCCGCATCTCCGTCGAGAGAGCCATCCTATCCCGGCCGATGCCACAGAACAATCCCCGCCCAGTGGGCTTCGGGGCACCCCCCTCCCCCCCCGGGGGGTTTTGCGGCAGTTTTTGGGGTTAAGTTATTCATTTGGCATGGGTTATGTGAGTTACATATGTAGTTGGAGTTGGCTGCTAAGTCCATTTACCTCAACGAGTTTGGCGAGAGTTACTAGGGGAGGAGGAAATGCAGATCCCTCACCGCCATGGCATGCAAGGATTCGGGATGACATCACCACCTCCTGGGCTCAGCTTGCACAAAGGCGGGGCGGAAGTC
>JBOGNW010000154.1:0-6230 GCA_050747425.1 Candidatus Acidiferrales bacterium | reverse complement strand
CCGCGCGAGCTGGTGGCGCGCGTCAAGGCGCTCCTGCGCCGCGCTGAGCCACCCGCCGAGGTAGAGAAAGTGATTGAAGTCGGCCAACTCGTTATCGACCCCGCTTCCTACCGGGTCACGCGCGTCGGCAAACCCGTCATTCTGAGCACGCTGGAGTTCCGGCTCCTCTACGTGCTGGCCTCGCGGCCCAACAAGGTCTTTACCCGCGACCAGTTGCTGGACGCGGTCTGGGGCAGCGAGCGCTTTGTAACCCCGCGCAGCGTGGACGTCTACATCCGGCGTTTGCGGGAAAAAATCGAAGCCGACCCTGAGGCCCCGCTGTGGCTGAAAACCATTCGCGGCGCCGGCTATCTGTTTGAGACTCGTGCGACTTAAACTTTTCTGGAAACTCGGCCTCAGCTATCTCCTGCTGCTCTTTCTCGTCCTGCTGGTGGTCGACCTCTTTGCCGCCGCCACCCTGCGGGGCGACTACTTGCGTGCGGGATTCGAGCAACTGGAGGCGCTGTCCCGCCTCGCGCAAACCCGCCCGATACCGCTCGAAAATCCTGACGAATTGCGCGCTTGGACCGCCTGGTTGGGAGAAAGCGGCGTTCGAGTCACGGTGGTGGCGGCTGACGGGCTCGTGCTCGCCGATTCCGCCCATGACCCCGCCACCATGGAAAACCACGCCAACCGCCCAGAAATCCAGCAGGCGCTCGCCCGGCAGCAAGGGCGCGCCGTCCGTTATAGCGACACGCTCCAGCGCGACTTGCTCTACCTGGCCCAGCGGTATGAAACCGCCCCCGGGTCGCCGGTTGTCATCCGCCTGGCCTTGCCGCTGGCCGCCATTGACGATGCCCTGGCGGATTTTCGCCGCCGCCTCTGGACCGCCTCCCTTGTCCTCTTGATCCTCGCCGGTGCCCTCTCATTGCTCTTTTCCCGCGCTTTCTCCGGACGCGTTCAGCAGCTGAAAGATTTCTCCGCCCGTGTGGCGGGTGGCGACTTCCGCCCCCTGCCCGTGGAGCGCGAAGGCGACGAGCTGGCTGAGCTGGCCGCGGCCCTCAACCAAACCGCGGCCCGGCTCGAGGAAACTATCCGCTCGCTGCGCGATGAGCACAATCGCTCCGCGGCCATCCTGCGCAGCATGGTCGAAGGCGTAGCTGTGATCTCAGCCGAAGGACACATTGTTTTTTGCAACCAAGCTTTCTGCCGGGTCACGGCGTTGGAGAACGAGCGCTGTGAGGGCCGCCCTCTGAGCGAAGTCATCCGCCAGTCCGACTTGCTGACCGCTGTCCAAGCGGTGCTGACTGAAGGGCAGACCCTGCACCGCGAGATCGAAATCGGCACACTGAATCCCCGCAGCTTCTCGGCTACGGCTGCGCCGGTCGAGGCCAACGGCGCCACCGGCGCCGTGCTGGTGCTGCACGACGTAACCCAATTGCAGCGGCTGGAGCGGGTGCGGCGCGATTTCGTCGCCAATGTCACCCACGAATTTAAGACGCCGCTCACCGCCATCCAGGGCTTTGCGGAAACCTTGCTCGGCGGCGCCCTCGAAGACGCCGCCCACAACCGTCGCTTCCTCGAGATTATCCGCGAGCACGCCAGCCGCCTCGCCCGCCTGACCGACGACCTCCTCAAGCTCTCGCAAATCGAAGCGGGAAAGCTGGAGTTGGACGTCCAACCTGTTCCCGTGCCGGAGATTATTGAGCCTTGCGTAGAAATCACCCGCCTCAAGGCCAGCCAAAAACAACTCACGCTGGTTGTGGAATCGCCCGCTGAGCTGCCGCCGGTGCGGGGCGAGGCCAGTCGCCTGCGCGAGGTTCTCCAAAACCTCCTGGACAACGCTGTGCAGTACACGCCCTCCGGGGGCCGCATCACCGTCCGCGCCGTCCTGGAGGGTAAACAGGTGGTAATTTCCGTCGCCGATACCGGCATCGGCATCCCGCAGTTTGAGCAGCAGCGGATTTTTGAGCGTTTCTATCGGGTCGATGCGGCGCGCTCCCGCGAAGTAGGCGGCACCGGCCTGGGGCTGTCCATCGCCAAGCACTTTGTCGAAGCCCACGGCGGCCGCCTCATAGTCGAAAGCGAAGTGGGGCGGGGGTCGACGTTCACGGTTTTTCTTCCGACCATCTAACGTCAACAAACACCGTCTAACGTAATCGAATTTTCATCGTCCTCTCATACCCCCGTCAAACGCGCGCTTTACCCTGGCAGGCGTCAAGAAGGAGGGAAGAGGAATGTCTACATCAATGGTAGAGGCGACCCCGCCATCAGCCCCCGACCTGGATGCGGTGCTGGGGGACTTGCTGACGATGTCGCGGCAGGTGGAAGGCTCGGTGCGCCAGGCGCTCTATGCCTTGCGGTCGTTGAATGAAGCGGAAGCCAGCCAGGTCTTCCTCGGGGAAGCGCGGATTAACGAGCTGGAAGTGGAGATTGATGAGAAAGCGATCGGCCTGCTGGCCCGGGGGCCCAGCGGGGAAACCGTGCTGCGCTTGCTGATCGCCACGCTGCGCATAACCAACGACCTCGAGCGGCTGGGCGACCAGGCGGTGAACGTCGCCGAGCGCGTGGTGTCGCTGGCGGCGGAGCGGCCGCTGGCGGTGCCGCGGGAGCTGAGCGCCATGGCCGACGAGGCCGAGCAGATGGTGTGCAACTCGCTGCGAGCCCTCTCGGAACGGCGGCTGGAGCTGGCGCAACAGGTGCTGGAGTCCGACGACCGTGTGGATGCGTACGCGGAAAGCCTGGCCCGGCTGCTGGTCAAGGAGATGGAGGAGGACGCGCGCAAGGTCCCCACACGCGTCGAATTGCTGCTGGCCTCGCGCACGCTGGAGCGCATGGCCGACCACGCCACCAATATTGCCGAGGACGTGATTTTCTGGCTGCGCGGCTGGGACGTGCGGCACCGGCTGCGGGCTCTCGCCGGCTCCGACCTTTAACCGAGAATTCACGCGGGCGTAATGCCGGCTTGATGTCGCCCCCACAGGATAGACTCATGCAATCTGCAAATTGGGTCAGTCGTGTTGTAGAAGTTCTCCGGCGGCTCCGCCCCGACGCGGAGACGCGCCGACGCACGCGGTACTATGTTTTCGACCTCATCGCCTGGGCAGCTCGGGGCGAAGAAGAATCTCAGCAGGAGGAAACGTCCATGATTACGTCTCTCAAGGGGAAAGCCGTCGCCTTTCTGGTGGCGAGTTTGTGTCTGGCAGCGCCGGTGCTGGCTGAAGAGCCTGCCGCGACCACGCCCCCGCCGACCCCGGTGCAGTTGCAGCAGCAACTCCAACAGCAACAGGCGCGAATTCTGGAACTGGAGCGCTTGCTCAAGGAGCAGGGCGCGGTGCTCGAACTGTTGCGTCAGCAGTTGACGCCACGCCAAGCGCCCGCGGCGCCCGGGCCGGCCTCCGCTTCGACCAGCGCCCCGGCGGTGAGTACGGCCGAACCGCAGGGTCAGACCCAAGAACTGGACCGTATTTCAGGCGAGCTCGACGCTCTGGCCGAGCGCAACAAAGAGCTGGGCGACAAGGTCAACTCACTGGAGAAAAAGGGCAACGATTCAGAGAAAAGCTTAACCGCCAAGATCAAGGGCCTGGGGAACTTCAGTTTCAGCGGCGACCTGCGCCTCCGCTACGAGCCCTTCCGCGGCGGCACCGGCGCCGACCGCAACCGCGGCCGCTTCCGAGCGCGGCTGGACATCAAGAACAAGTTCAACGACGAGTGGAGCGCCGGGCTGCGCATCTCGAGCGGCGACGACACCGATCCCATTTCCACCAACCAGACGCTGACCAGCTTCTTCGAGCGCAAAGTGTTCAACATCGACCAAGCCTACATTCTCTACACCCCCGCCTGGGCCAAGCCGTTCAGCCTGACGGGCGGCAAGTTCGGCTACACCTGGAAGCGAACCGAACTGACCCTGGACAACGACCTGAACCCGGAGGGCCTCTCGCCCGTGCTGAGTTTCAACTTCAAGGAAATACCGCTGCTGACCAACATCAAGCTTATCGGGTTCGCCATGCCGTTCTTCGAGTCGAGCGGCGGGCCGGACAGCTACGCCATGGGGGGCGGCGTCGAGAGCAGTTGGAAGCTGGGTTCGCGGGCCAAGCTCACGGCCACCGCCAACTATGTGGACTGGTTCCGCACCGACACCATTCGCGCCGCACAGATAGCCTCGCCCGCCATCATCAGCGGCAGCTCGAACCGCAACGCGGCTTCGGCTTCGGCCTACGCCTCTCGCTTTGGCTTGCTGGATTTGATCGGCCAAGTGGACATCGACACGGGGGCCAGCAAGTGGCCGCTCATGCTGCTGTTCGACTATGTAACCAACACCCGCGCCTGCGCCAACCAGAGCGTGGCCGCGGTGGCCTGCAACGCCAAGGACCGCCAGGGCTACTGGGCGGAGGTGTCGGTCGGGCAAACCAAGGAGCGGCATGATATCCAAGTGGGCTACACGCTCATACACATCGAGCAGGAAGCCGTGCTAGGGGCGTTCAATTTCAGCGATCTGCGCGCGCCCTCCGATGTGGTGAACCACCGCTTTAGCTTCGCTTACCAAGCTTACAAGAACATCACCCTGGGCTACACGCTCTTGGTCGGACGGCTGCTGGGCAGCGACGAGCCCTGGCTGAAGCGGTCGCAAATTGACTTGCTCTACAAGTTCTAGGACGTAACCGGCATTTCACGGGTTTGTAACAGAACTGTAACAATTCAGAGGGACACTAAGGGAGAAGGAGAAGAAGGAATGAAGAACAGAAAGGAAGCACTGATTCTATCGCTGCTGCTGGTGCTGGTCGGCGCCGGAGCGCTGACGGCGCAGCAGCGCAACATTACCATCAAAGGCTCCGACACCATGGTGATTCTGGGGCAGCGCTGGGCCGAGGTCTATATGGGGCAGAACAAGGGCGTCAGCATCCAGGTGACCGGGGGCGGCTCCGGCACCGGCATCGCGGCGCTCATCAATGGCACCACCGACATCGCCGAGTCTTCGCGCCCCATGAAAGACGCCGAGAAAGCCGACGCCAAGGCCAAGCGGGGCAAAGATGTGCTGGAGCTGCCGGTGGCCGTGGACGGTCTCGCCGTCTACGTCCACGAGGCCAACCCGATTCAAGAGTTGAGCCTCGCGCAACTCAAAGCCATTTACACCGGTGCGGTCAAGAATTGGAAAGAGGTGGGGGGCCGGGATGAACGCATCATCCTCTACAGTCGCGAAAACAACTCTGGCACCTACGTGTATTTCAAAGAGCACGTGCTGGAGAACGCCGACTACTATCCGACCGCGCAGACGCTGCCGGGGACGGCGGCGGTGATCAACGCCGTGGCCAAAGACCCGCGGGGCATCGGCTACGGCGGCATCGCCTACGGCAAAAGCATCAAGCACCTGCGGATAAAGAAAGACGCCAACTCTCCCGGGGTCGAGCCGTCCATGGAAAACGTGCTGGCGGCCCGCTATCCCATCAGCCGCTTCTTGTATTGGTACTTCGCCGGCCAGCCCGCGGATGAACTGAAAAAGTTCACCGAGTGGGCGGTGAGTAAGGAAGGACAGGAAGTGGTGGAGAAGGTGGGCTACTATCCCCTCAACGAAACCGACCGGCAAGCCTCGGTGGCCAAGCTGGGCGGGAGCGCCAAAGCTACCGCCAAGAATTAAGACGACAAGCTGTTCCAGGGAGGGGTGCGCTCTCCAGGCAAGCACACACAGCAGACTGGGGGCGCACCCCGAACCTTTTTATGAGCACAACCGCTACAACGTGGGAAGTGATGGCTCCGGCGCGCCGCCGTCGCTGGCAGGACCAGCTGGTCACGCGGCTCATTCACTTCACGGCGGTGGTGGTCATCAGCCTCATCCTCCTGATCTTCATCTTTGTGGGGCGGGAAGCCTTGCCGGTGCTTACCAGCGCCGAGGTGCAGAAGGAGGTCTCGCTCGAAACCCTGTTTCTGCCCCAGGATTACGGCACCGTGGAGGCGCCCTTGCCCTACGTTTGGCAGCCCGTCTCCATGGTTCCAAAGTACAGCTTGGCGCCGCTGCTGCTGGGCACGCTGAAAGTCACTCTGGTGGCCATGCTCTTTGCCGTCCCGCTTGCCATCCTAGCGGCGGTTTTTACTACGGAATTCGCTCCCCTCTGGCTCCGCGAAGCCGTCAAGCCGGTGGTCGAGCTGCTGGCGGGAATTCCTTCGGTAGTGCTGGGGTTTTTCGCCCTGGTGGTTCTGGCCACCTGGATCCAAGATTGGTTTAACTTCGACTTCCGCCTGAACGCCATCAATGC
>JBOGNW010000153.1:0-3120 GCA_050747425.1 Candidatus Acidiferrales bacterium | reverse complement strand
ACCCGGAACTCGCTCAGCCCAGTGGCCCCGGCCACTGGGAGCCCGCCTCATAAATCACTGAAACCGCTCCCCCGCAAAGCCGATTGCCAGCGCAGACATTGCTGTTTGTCCTGTGGTGATGTGCAGCTAAGGGGAGGCCACCAGCGACTTGGTGGGGCAGACATTCTTGTCTGCCTGGCGCTCAGCGACGCCGCGCCTTCCTCTGGTGCTCCACCAGGCCCGCCCGCCATTCCTCCTCTATCGTGTCGCGATACACCAGCCAAGTCCCGCCCACTTTAATTCCCGCGCTTTGTCATTCCGAGCCCTTGACTGCCTTGGCGGCGAGGAACCTGCATTTCTACCCAGAAGGGTGCGGCGACGAAATCACGAGAGGGGGCAAGCCCCTCCCTCCACCGCAACAGCGCCGCGTTGACTTGACGCCCAACGCGCACTACCATCGCCGCCACAGAGGTCGGTGAAACACCGGCACTCCACGACATGAAACGCTTCTTCTGGATTCGGTTGCGCTTGCTGGCGCGGCAAAGTCGCGCGGCCGTGGCGGTCATGGCGGCCTGGTTCGCCCTTCGGCGCGCTCGCCTATCACTACTGGGAAGGTGTGCCCTTCCCGGAAGCGCTCCGCAACACCTTCTACCTCGGCTAGCGCCCGGGACCTTTCTGGGATCTCTACTCGTTCTGGGGGCAATGCGTGCTGTTCGGAATCGTGATTTATCTTTTCGTGCTGCAAGGGCTGCAGCATTACAACCCGCAGGAGGGGTGTCGCATGCTGGCCAGCGAGATGTCGAACCACATCATCATCGGCTATACGCACTTGGGCGCGCGCCTGGTGGAGCACTTGCAACACGCGCGGCAACCCTATGTGTTAGTCGAAAAAGACCCGACGGCGGTTGATCATCTCGTCCGCGCCGGCGAGCCGGTCATCGTGGACGACGCCAAGCAGACGACCACGCTCGAGCAAGCGGGCGCCGCCCGCGCCCGCCTGATCGCCGTCACCTCCAACAACATTGAAACCGCCCTGCTGCTCACCAAAA
The DNA here is from genome assembly GCA_050747425.1 of Candidatus Acidiferrales bacterium. Lineage (GTDB taxonomy): Bacteria > Acidobacteriota > Terriglobia > Acidiferrales > 2-02-FULL-67-57 > CAYTXK01. The sequence goes on along the minus strand of JBOGNW010000153.1, from coordinate 2,092 downwards.
GGGTGCGCGAAAGCAATCCAAAGGCGCCCATTGTCGTCCGTTGCTTCCTCGACGACTTCACCGAAATCCTCGAGACTTTAGGGGCGACGCTGGTCATTTCCAGTTCCAAGAGCGCTTTTAACGAGGTAGCGCGTTACATCGGTGGGTCTGACTGAGTTGTGGAGAACCGTGCCGGGTTGAGAACGCAGAAAATCCCCTTGGTCGTGGTATTGACTCGCAAGGGCTGAGGGCTTAGAATCCGCCGGGTTGCGCAAACCCCGTCTCCAAGCCGGGCCAGCCAGCAGACACGAGAGGTCAGGGGCGAATGACAGAATGTGTCACCCGCAGCCTGTCTGCCCTAAGTACAGAGTCAACCCATCTTACTGAACATAAAGCAGTTACTAACTTGACACGACTTTGGGACGAAAAGTGCTATTCAATCACAGGAACACCCAATCTATGCTTGGCGCCGCCTCCAAGCTCGAAGAAGGGTAACGCATGCGAAAATCGCAACAGGGCTTCTCGCTGATCGAACTGCTGATTGTGGTGGCGATAATTTTGATTATCGCCGCCATCGCCATTCCGAACTTGCTCCGCTCCCGCATTGCCGCCAACGAAGCCGCCGCGGTGGGCGCTCTACGCACCCTCATTACCGGTCAGGTGACTTACGCGGGGCAGTACCCGCTGGTCGGCTATGCGGCTACGCTGCTGGCGCTCGGTCCGGCCGCCGGTGGCGCCCCGCCGGACCAGAACGCGGCCGACATTATTGATGCCACGCTAGCCACCGGGTTCAAAAGCGGTTACGGTTTCCAGAGCACAGGAGCCACGGATGGTTGCACCGCTCCCGACGCGGCTTTCACAAATGCTGTGGCCGGCGGCCTAAACGTGACTTTTGAGATCTACGCGTGCCCAGCCTCGCAAAACCGCACCGGCATCCGCAACTTTTGCACCAGCGACGGCGGCACTCTCCGCCAGGGCGCCGACCCCGTTACCGTCTGCGACTTCACTGTCGCCTCGCCGCCGATTAGTTAGACTTTTTCGCCTCTCGGGCTTTGACTTCGTCTGAAACAGCCGCTAGCATCCCGCTGCTGCCACGCAGCCTTGCCCAACAAGGCAGGCGTCGGGCGACCCGACCCCAAAAAAGGAGAGCGCCATGAGCGAGTGGACGTTCGCGCAAACCGACCCCTCGGAGGAACTCGCCCACTTGCACCATTTCTCTCTAAAAAAGCACGAGGCGGACGGCGACACCGAGTTTCTCATCACGGTGCGCGAATACGCCACCAAGAACGAACAAGGGATGCGCTTTTTTGCCGTCGCTGACAAACAAACCAATCAGATAACCGCACCCTATACGCCCTGCGGCTGGGGCCCGACGCTGTTGAAGGCCCTCTCGGAATGCGTGAAAGCCATCCAGCTCTTTCCCTACCAGGGCCCGCGACCCGGCTGAGGGAGCCGGGCGACTGAGGCGCGCTCGCCCTTCCGTTTCCTAGCTGGATTCTTTCGAACTGTCCTGACGCCGGGGCAGGTATTGGCGGACAAGTTCAAGCAGGGCGGGAAGATCAACCGGCTTGGACAGGAAGGGGCGGCCGGACTTCTGCAAGAATTCCAAAGTGTTGGGGTTCCCGGTGTCGCCGGTGAGAAAAATCACGCGTTGTTTGAGCTCGGGGAGGTGCTGATCGAGAAACTCGAACAGCTGCTTGCCGTCGAAATCGGGCATGCGAATGTCAGACAGCACAACGTCGTAGTCTCCGCGCGCCAGCAGCTGCACGGCCTTGCGGGCGGAGTTGGCGGTTTCAAGGTCGAACTGCTCCTTGCTGAGGGCTTTGCCGATGACCAGCAGAATGTCTTCGTCGTCGTCAATCAGCAAGATGTGACCGCGCAGCTCTTCTTCGGGCTCGGCATCGGCCAGGTGCACCGAGCTGAGGGACTCATAAAGGTCCCAGCGTGTATTGCCGCGGCACTCGCGACAGAAGCGGGTGAGGTAATTATTGCTGCGCAGCTGGCGCTCATCGGACTCATTCAGCAGGACCTCATTGCGGGAACCGCAGGTGTGGCAGCGGAACAGAGCGCGTTTCATCGTTTCCTTCCCTGGCGGCCCACGCCCCCGCTAGCC
>JBOGNW010000152.1:0-3644 GCA_050747425.1 Candidatus Acidiferrales bacterium | reverse complement strand
CGGCCTCGCGCGACGGCGTCGGGAAGCAGCGCCCGGCCACACCGAAGCGAGCCGTGGTGGTGCTGCCGCAGTGGAACGCCCAGCCAGAGTCGCACGCGAACATCTGCCGGGTGCTGGCCCGCTTCGGCATCAGTGCGCTGCGCTTGAGCTTGCCCTACCACGACCAGCGCCGGCCCGCCGGCGTGGAGCGGGCGGACTACATGGTCTGCGCCGACATCGGCCTGACGCTCCAAGCCTCGCGCCAGGCGGTGCTCGACACCCGCCGCGCGCTGCGCTGGCTCGAGCAGCAAGGCTATACACGCCTGGGAATTCTCGGCACCAGCATCGGCTCGTCGGTGGCCTTCATCACCATGGCTCACGAACCGGCGCTCCAAGCCGGCGTCTTTTTGCATGTTTCCACTTATTTCGCCGACGTAGTTCGCACCGGGCTGACCACCTCGCATATCTGGACGGGGCTCGAAGGCCACGTTACCGCCGAGGAGCTGCGGCAGTTCTGGCTGCCCATCAGCCCCTTTCCTTACGTGGGGCGTCTTAGGGGGGCAGGCAAGAAAATGCTCATCGTTTCGGCGCGCTATGACCTGTCGTTTCCGCCGCAGTATTCCCGCCAGGTGTGGGAAGCGATGGCGGAGCAGGGCATCGCGCACCAAGTGCTGAGTCTGCCCTGCGGCCACTACACGCTGGGCAAAGTGCCCTTCAGTTACTGGGCCGGCCTGCGCTTTGTACCCTTTCTGCGTCGATCCCTTGAAACGTAGAAGGAGGACAATGCAATGGGGCTCATCAAAGAGTACGGCGAAATGTGGGCGAAGAACGAAGAGAATATCGAAGCTGTGCTCGGAAGCAAGGAAGGCGGCTTGGGTGTCTACATTCTATACGATGGCTCCTTTCCTGTTTACGTCGGGAAGGGAAAGATTCGACAACGGTTGAGAAAGGCACGGGACAGCAAGCGCCGAGGCCAGCTTTGGGATCATTTTACTTGGTATGCCCTAAACGGGCCGGAAGACTCTCACGATATTGAAGCCTTGCTCTTGCGCCTACTCCCCTACTACTTGCGCATCCTCAATCGCCAGCGAGGCAAGTTCAAAGGAGGAACGAAGCGGTTACAACGGAACAACAAGCCTGAACCAATCCTCCGAGCTAAGTTGTTGCGGTCTGTGTTGGGTACGTAATCGGCTGGGAGCAAGGCCCAACCTACCCAAGAACTCTTTGAAAGGTACGCTGGGAAATGAGCTGGCGGAGGGCTTCGAGGTCGGGGCTGAGCGGGCGGTCTTGCTCGAGCGTGGGCACCACGCGGCGGACGGCGGCGAGTGCCTGGGCAGCGAGCGTGCCGGTCTTGAGCGGCGCGAGTAAATCAATTCCCTGGCAGGCGCAGAGGAGCTCGACCGCAACAATGGTCTTGACGTTGTCCACCAGTTGGCGCGTCTTAAGCGCGGCCCCCATGCTCATCGAAACAAAATCCTCGTTGCCGCTGGTGGGAATGGAATCAACCGACGCCGGGTGGGCCAGCCCCTTGTTCTCGGAGGCTAGCGCCGCGGCCGTAACCTGCGCCATCATCAAGCCGGAGTTGAGCCCGGGCTTACGGGTGAGGAAGGCCGGCAGGTCGCTGTAAGCGGGATTCACCAGGCGCTCGCTGCGGCGCTCACTGATGTTGCCGAGTTGGGCAAGCGCCACTCCGAGAACGTCGAGCGCCAGCGCGAGCGGCTGCCCGTGAAAATTCCCCCCGGAGAGGATTTCGCCTGCTTCCGAAAACACCAGCGGATTGTCGGTGCCGCTGTTGAGCTCGATTTCAAAAATGCGGCGCACATAGCTGAGGGCATCGCGCACGGCGCCGTGCACTTGCGGGGTGCAGCGCAAGCTGTAGGCGTCTTGCACGCGCTCGCAGGTGAGGTGCGACTGGCGGATTTCGCTGCCGTCGTTCAGCCGGCGCAGATTGGCGGCGGTTTGAAGCTGCCCGGGGAACGGCCGCAACTGGTGGATGCGCTCGTCGAAAGCTACGGGCGTGCCGCGCAAGGCATCGAGCGAGAGCGCAGCGGCGACGTCAGCGGTGTCGGCGAGATTTTCGCCTTCGAGGAGCGCGAGCAGGCCGAGAGCCAGCGACGGCTGGGTGCCGTTGATGAGCGAAATGCCTTCCTTGGTTTCAAGCTCGATGGGCTCGATGCCCGCTTGGCGCAAGGCGTCGCGGCCGCTGAGCCGGCTGCCGTCGAGAAACGCTTCGCCTTCCCCCAGCAGCACCAGCGCCAGGTGGGACAGCGGCGCCAGATCGCCGCTGGCGCCCACCGAGCCGCGGCAGGGAATTACCGGATGAACGCCGCGGTTCAGCAGCGCGCACAGGCGCTCGACTACCACGGGGCGGACGCCGGAGAAACCTTTGGCCAGCACGTTGGCGCGCAGCAGCAGCGTGGCGCGCGTTTCGCTTTCGCTCAGCGGCTCGCCGACGCCGCTGGCGTGGCTGCGGAGGAGATTCACTTGAACCGCCTGACGGTCGCCCGGAGCGATGCGCACCCGCGCCAGGTCCCCGAAGCCGGTGGTGACGCCGTAGGCGACCGCATTTTCAGCGATGAGTTTCTCCACCACGGCGCGCGAGCGCTCCACGCCGGCGCGGGCGGCAGCGGCCAGCGCGACCGGCTCGCGCTCAAACACTACGCGAGTAAACTGTTCGGTGGTGAGGTCGTTGCCGGTTAGTTCAATGGGCATGGCGAAAACGCCTACGTCCGGCCGACGTGCGCCGGAGCGAGCAAGACCTGTCGGTAACGCTCGGGGAGGGTCGTGGGTTTCCCCTGGCGGTCGGTGACCACGTGCACAGTTTCTCCCGTGGCAACGGTGTGGCCGTCGGCAGCGAGAATCTCATAGGTGAAGGCCACCACGCGCGAGCGCACGGCCTTGACGCGCGTGCGCACCGTAAGCACGTCGTCGTAGCGCGCTGGCGCGTGGTAGCGGCAGTGGGCCTCGGCCACGGTGAAAAACAACCCTTCCTGCTCCTCCAGGTCGCGGTAGCTGTAGCCGCGCTGGCGGAACAGGTCGGTGCGGCCCAGCTCGAACCAGATGAAGTGATTGGCGTAGTAGGCCAGGCCCATCTGGTCGGTCTCGGCGTAGCGCACCCGCACGGTGATGTCGGTAAAGTCAGTCATAGAGGCGCAGTCTCAGCCCTCGGCCGTTTCGCTCAAGGATTGGTGATTTGCAAGGAGCGGCTTTCGTCGCGAATCGGCATGTAAATCTTGTACCACTCCTCGTGCGCGGCGTGCTCGGCGTAGGCGTCGGCGGCGGCGCGGTCGGCAAACTCAATGGCGAACGCGGTGTGAAACTCTCGCGGCTGCACGCGGTCGGCCTTGAGCCAGATGTTCTTGATGCCGGGAACGGCGGCCGCCATAGTCTTGATGCCGTCGAGGGCTTTCTGCTTCTGCTCGTCGGTGGCTTCGGGCTTCCATTTCACCACCACCACGTGCAGAACGGTTTTGGGCGAGCTATATTGCTGCTGGCCGAGAACGACACCGGCGGAGAAAACTCCTGCTAGGAGCAGAAGCGCTACGAGAAGGCGAAGTGGGCGGTGCATGGCGATCTCCTTTTGCGTGAGGTTAGAGAAGTACAAAGCCTTCGATGTCGAGGATAGAGCCGGTGCGCTGGGCCTTGGGCTTGAGCACGGCGCGCAC
>JBOGNW010000151.1:0-2539 GCA_050747425.1 Candidatus Acidiferrales bacterium | reverse complement strand
CGGCTCGCCTGTCACGCCACCGTGGACGTCTACCGGGCCGTGTTCGCTTCGTTGCGCGAAGGAATCACCGACCGCGAGGTGCGAGGGCTGGTCTCGCAGGGCTTCGCCCGCATGGGGCTGCAAGGCGGCGCGCTGGTGGGTTTCGGCGCCGGCGCGGCGCTCCCGCACGGAACCACGAAGCCGCAGCGCTTGGCCGAAGGCGACGGGGTGCTGATTGACGGCGGCACGGGCGTTGAAGGCTACGCCTCCGACGTCACCCGTACCTCGGTCTTCGGCAAACCCTCCGACAAACTCCGCCGCGCCTTCGACACTGTGCGCCGAGCCCAGGATGCGGCGCTTGCCGCCGCGCGCGCCGGCCGCCCCTGCGGCTCCGTAGACGACGCCGCCCGCCAGGTGATCATCGAGGCCGGTTACGGGCGCAACTACGAGCGTTTCACTCATCGCCTCGGCCACGGCATCGGGCTCGACGGCCACGAGCATCCTTATCTCGTGCGCGGCAGCAAAATTGTGCTCGAGCCGGGGATGACCTTCTCCGACGAGCCGGGCATTTACGTGCCCGGAGACTACGGCCTGCGCCTCGAGGACATCATGGCCGTCGAGGAGAAGGGCGCGGCGCAACTGCTGACGCCGGGCTTCAGCCCCTCGCTCGAAAATCCCTGCGGCTGAGTGCCGGTGGTAGGGGATGGTGTTGAACTGCGCGCTTACTTTTCCGAATGTAAAATGGCAAAATGTGCCAGTGATTCCGCACAATGCGTGCGCAGCCAGTCCAACCAATTCCTCCGGTGATCGGTGACTCCAGGCGCATTGTCCGCCTTTTCGGAGGCACACGCCGCCTCGCTGCATTCGCGTTACTCTTCATGGCCGGCCTCTGGTTCTTCCCGCCTGTCTCTTCTGGTGAATTCCCTGCTATCGAACCCGGGTTGGACTCACTTACGCTAATCCTGCTCACGGCATTCGTGACAGGCGGGCTATTTGTCCGCATTACATTTCGCCGGGCTCTCCTGGTTGTTCTTTTGTCGGTGGGGGCTGTATTCCTTCGCCATGAGCTGATGCTGTATTCGGTCAGCCTTTTACATCCCGCCGCTGACCGGGCTCTATTTCAGTACGTGTTTCTAAAAATGGTGTACCTCTGGCTTCTGTTCATTTGGATTATTGCGTTCCCCGGTTGTACAGTCCTGCCAGGAGGTGCCGACGCCTCTCATACTGCAATGCTGAAGCGAGTGAACTTCGTTCTCATCGTATTGACTGTGATTCCGCTCATCTATCACAGTGCGGGAGTCGCGTTTCACGGGTCCTCCGATTGGCACGGCATCCTTGAGCTAGCCGACATCCAATACCTCCTGTTTCCTCTTTACCTGTTTTTCTTGTTCAGGCTCTTTCTGTTCACAGGCTCAGCAAACGAGTTGGCCCGTTGAAAGCGGTTGTTGTCACGCAGCGGGTGGCGAGTGCGAGGGTTCTGGCGCCTAAACTGGTTCGTCGTCCGAGAAAACCAGGGCGGTAAAGGCTTCTATCTGCGCGCCTTTCTGCCAGGCGTCGCGCGGGAGGCCGGCCTTGGCGCAGGTTTCTTCGAGAAAGCGCACCCGGTCCCACCCCCGCTCGGCCGCCACCTGCGGCAGCAGCGCTCCGTGACGAAAGCCCTCGCTGATGTAGAGGCCGTGCTCGCCGGGTTTCACCTCTTCCGGCGCCAGGCGAAAGAGCGCGCTGAGCACGGAGATTTCAATTTTGAGCTCGGGGACTTCCGCGGGGGCGACGGGGGCGAAGCGCGGGTCGTGCCGCGCAGCGGCGAGGGCGCAGTCAGCTACCATCAGATAAAGCGGCTTTTGTGCTTGCAGGCTGCCGATGCAACCGCGCAGGGCGCCGTGATGGTGCAAGCTAACGAAAACCGCGCCCGGATGGCCGAGGTGCTCGGAGGGAAGCCGCTTGCTCCACGAATCGAGTCCAAGGGGCGCGCCCTCGGTCGCGGCGGCGATGGCCGCGCGCGCCAGCTCCAGCAGCCAGCGCCGCTCCTCTCGACTCAGAGCCGTGAGCGCCCCTTTTTCTTGGAGGGTATCCATGCGTCGGCCTGCTGGCACGATTATAGAGCCATTTAGTTTGCTGTGCGAGTCGCGGCAAGAACTCGGCTAGGTCGGAGACAGGGATCATCGGTGGCTTGTTTTGACGCCCACTGTCTTTTGCAGTATGCTGGCGGCATGTTGGTTAAAGTCGAGACCTATTTTGACGGCGAGTTTTGGTGTGCCCGCGGCCTAGGGGAGGACATTTTCACCCAGGGCCGCACGCTGGACGAGCTCCACGCCAACGTGCGAGAAGCTGTGGCGGCCCACTTCGGCGAGACGCCGGATCCCATCCACGTCGTCATCGTGTCAGAGCTGACGGTCGCGCCTGCCAAAGCTCCCGCCGATTAGCGGGGTCGCCTTAGTTAAGTTCCTCCACTTCCTCGGCTACCAAACCCTGCGCCAGCGCGGCGGCGATGGCCGCGCGCGCCAACTCCAGCAGCCAGCGCTGCTCCTCTCGACTCAGAGCCGGGAGCGCTCCCTTTTCT
>JBOGNW010000150.1:0-13275 GCA_050747425.1 Candidatus Acidiferrales bacterium | reverse complement strand
TGTTGCCGGATTCGCTCCGACAGTTCGGGGAGCGCGTGAGCGAAAGCCTCCACGGCTGGCAGGTCCTCGGCCTGGCCCACAAGATAGAAAGCTCGCAAGGCTTCCCACAATTGGTCTTCGGAAGGCGAGAGGAGGAGGAGCGGTTCGCCTGCCTTGACGCGCGCGCCGTTCGAGGCCAGCCACTCGCGTATCTCGCCGGGCAGCGGGGAGCGGATTTCCAGAGCTGCTTCAGCGCCGGTCTCAATCCGACCCATGAGCGTGCCCGGATTCACGGGGTCGCCCGCCTGCAAGCGCGGGCTGAGTACTCCGTCGGCGGACGCGGTGAGCGAGTAGGGAAGAAGCATGGCGCGCAACTCCGGGCGTCCGCTGTCGTCCCCAAAGCGCACCAAGCCCAGGGCCGCGTTGTGACGCACGAGCGGCTCGGCATCTTGGAGCAGGCCAAGCAGGGCCGCGTGAAATTCCTGCGACTGGTTGTCCTGCCCCATCACCCAGGCAGCCGTGGAACGGATTTCAAGCTGGGGATGAGAGGCGAGGCGCATAACCTCCGGATACCAGCGCTTGACTCCCGCATCGGCGGCCACGATGCGCTCGCCAATCTGTACCAGGGCGTGTTGAACCCGACGCGGGTGCTCTGAATCGGACAAATACCGGCCCGTTTCTTCTTCGCCCAACTTCCGCCCGAACCAAGTGCCGCGCCAGAAGAGAAACGGCACCAGTACCATGGCCATCAGCAAAAGCAACATCCAGAGCGGCGGTCGGCGCCGCCGTGGCGGAGGGGCTGGGGCTTCCGGAAGAGGTGTGGGCGTCTGGCTCACAGGAGTCTCTCAGGGCGAGGTCGCCGGCACGACGGCCGACCAGGGGCTCTTATAGAGGAACCAGTAGACCACCACCCCGGTGACGGAAACATAGAGCCAGAGGGGCAGTGTCCAGCGGGCGATGCGGCGATGGCGGGCGAACTGTTCGGTCCAGGCCCGATAGAGCGTGGTGAGCGCGAGGGGCACGATGGCTACGGCGAGGATAGTGTGCGAAATGAGAATCACCAGGTATAGAGTGCGCGGCCAGCCGGGCACGGCAAAGCGCGTGGCACCGTGATGGTAGTGATAATAGAGATAGGAAATCAAAAAAGCGCTTGAAACCAGGAAGGCCGAGACCATGCAGGTCTTGTGTGCGGTTATCTGCCGGCGACGAATAAAGAAGTATCCGGCCAGCAGCAGAAGAGCGCTGGTGGCGTTGAGAGTGGCGTTGAGCGCGGGGAGGGAAGAGAGTGGAATCACAAGTTCCCTAGCGCAGGACGAGCCTCTACTCCTGCTTCGGGGTATCGGCGGGCTGGGAGGGTTGGCCCCGGCGGCTCTTCAACCACTCGAGCAGGCGAGCGTCCCGCGCCAGCCAGAGAAAACAGAAGCCAAACACCGCCGCCAGCAACAGACAAATGGAGGTGAGCAGGAGGTTGTCCAAGGTGAAAAACGGACCGCTGATGGCCGACCAAACGACGACCCCCAGCGAAACCACCGCCACCAGCAGGCAGAATAGAGCCAGAGCCAGAATCTCTCCCATGGGGCGCGCCTCAAGCGATCCGGCGGTGTCGAGGGTGGTGCTCACGGTCTCTCATTCTACAGCTTACTGAGAAGCAAGAAAGTGAACAGCAGCGGCAGATAGACAATCGAGGCTTGCAAGAGACGCCGCGCGTGGTGCGTCGAAGGCGCCCGGGCCATTTGCGCGGCGCAGATTAGAAACGCAGCGCCTAAGAGCAAGGCCCCATAGAAGTAGAGCTGACCGGCCAGACCCAGCAAGGCCGGCAGAAGACTCACGGGCAGCAAAAGCGCGGCGAACAAAACCATCTGGCGGCCGGTGGCGCGGCCCGAAGGATCCACCACAGGCAGCATCAGCAAGCCGGCGCGGGCGTAGTCGTCGCGATAAATCCAAGCAATACTCAAGAAATGAGGGAACTGCCAGAAAAAGAGGATGGCATAGAGGATCCAGGAGTCCTCGGTGAGCGCATTACGGGCCGCGGCCCAGCCGATGAGCGGCGGCATGGCTCCGGGCAAAGCGCCGACGGCGGTGCACAACACTGTCTTCTTTTTTAGCGGCGTATAGACGAAGAGATAGCTGGCGCAGGAGGCGAGGGCCAAAAAACCGGAGAGGAAATTGACCAACAAACATAAACAAACGACGCCTAACAGCGACACAAAAGCGGCGAAGCAGAGGGCGGCGGCGGGCTGGAGGCGCCCGGCGGGGAGAGGGCGGCGGGCCGTGCGGCGCATCAGGGCGTCGTCTTCGCGCTCGAGGTAGTGGTTGAAGGCGGCGGTGCCGGCGGAAACCAGCATGGTGCCGACCAAGGTGCTCAGGAGGAGGGGCCAATCGAGAGGGCCGCGGGCGCCGAGGTAGAAACCGGCGAAGGTGCTCACCACCACGAGAGAAGTTACGTCGGGCTTGGTCAGCTCGAGGTAGTCGGCCCAGGGGATTCCCGGGGCACGCACCCCGGGCAGGCTGCTGGCGGCGGATTTCATGCTGACACCTTGTTGCTCACCGGGCTCAGAGATAGTGCGCGCGGGGCCGGCACCAGAAGCCGGCGAGCGTGGAGGGTCAGCACCAGGCAGGCACCCAGAATGGCAGCGCCCACGACGACGTGAGCGACCGTCAGCAGAACCAAGGCGAGTCCGGGCTGAGCGGCTTCGGCCGCGGCGAGACGGGCGAAGTAGGCGGCCGCACCCAGCAGGACTTGCACGGGAACGAGCACAACCAGGACCTGCCCCGGGCGCCGCAGGGTGGCTTCCTGGTTATAGCCACGGCGAAGACGCTGCGTCAGCCAGGTGCCAAAGAAAATTACGGCGGTGGCGCCGAGGAGGTGCGGGACTATCCCCAGTGCGTTGTGGCGATAGGCGGCGCCGAGAATAAGCTGGAGGAAGACGACGGCGGTGGCGGCGGCGGACAGGTGAAAGAGCGCCGGGCGCTCGGGGTCGTCGCGGCGTGTCGCAGGAGTCATCCAGGCGGGCCCGGTGACGACCGCCAGGGTCACGGTCAGGCAAAAGAAAATCTGCGCCAGGCTGGCATGGGCGATAGAGACCGGCCGGGGCAGCAGGAAGAGCACGGTGATTCCACCGAGAATTCCTTGCGCCACCACCGTCAGGAGCGCGCCCAGACCCAAGCGCCGCACCCAGCGGCGGGGCTCTTTCCAGAAAAGCCAGAGGGCGAGAATGGTGGTCAGAAGCCCGACAAAAGTGGCCACCAGACGGTGGCCGTGCTCGTAGACGATGTTGCCGACCATGGGCGGCATCCAGGTGCCGTAGGAGAGCGGCCAGTCGGGCACCGCCAGTCCGGCGTCGTTACTGGTGACGAGCGCGCCGGCGATGAGGAGGAGAAAGGTTGCCCCCACGGTCAGCAAGGCAAAGCGATGCAGGCCTCGCCGCCGGCGGGCTCGCCCCGAGGGCTCGCCCTGAGAGGGCAGGCCGGGGGGGGCTGGCGTTGGCGTGTGATTCATAGCCTCTTGAGAGACGGGGGGAGCGGCTCCTCGGCCGAAGGCGCTCCCGCCACGTCCAACCCAGCCAACGATCTAGTCGCCGCCCGCCTTGGGCGAGAAGGTAAAGTCAACGCTTTTGCTCTCCTTAGGCCCGACGGTGACCTTCTGCTCCACTTTGCCCAGTTTTTCCTGCCAGGCGACAATGGTGTAGTCGCCGGGAGGCAGGCCCTTGATCTCAAAAGAGCCATCGGCTCCGGTGGTGGCGAAAAAGGGATGCTTGAGAACGTGAACGTAGCTGCGCATCCAGGGGTGGATGTTGCACTTGACCGGAATGGTTTCCTCTTCGCGGGCGAAGGTTTCCACAATCTTGTCGGCTCCGGGAGGCTGCGACTTGTTCCACTCACGGTTGGTGGTGGGCACGGGATGGATGTTGTGGGTGGTTTGGTCGCTGTTGGTGACGTTGAGCTCCTGACCCACGACGAGGCCGATGACATGCGGCTCGTACATACAGCCCTTCTGATCCAAGACTACCGCCTGCTTGGGGGGGGGGAAGGGCTGGTTCCCCGGGCCTTCTTTCACGTACACAAAAACCCAGCGCAGGGTTCCATTGTCGTTTAGCACTAATTCCCGGGAATAGACCGGCTCGGAGTGCAGGCGGGAGCAGGCGGCGTCAGCGTCCATGCGCAGGCGCGCCAGAGTGGGCTTGCCGTCTTGGTAGAGAACCTTGCCGGTGATGGTGGCGGCCGAGGCCATGTCCACCGCGGGCGCCGCGGGCTGCGTGGCGGGGGTAGTGGCCGCCGGCTTGGTTTCTTCGCGGGCGCAGCTCACGGAGAACAACGCGGCCAGAACGAACAGGGCCAGGAGGAATTTGCGTGTGATGGTCATGCTGGGGTTTCTTCTCCTTGCTCAAGAATGAGGTCAAAGAACGTCAATGGGATTTTACCACAGAGTCGGGGTCGGGTCGGGCCGGCACAGGCGCGGCGGAGGTGAGGCGGCCGAGCAGACGCCGCTGCTCTTCGGGGGTGATCTGGAACATATAGCGCACCAACAGCTCGGCGTGGTCGCGCCGATAGGCGCGGGCGGCCTCGGGCAGCGGGCCGGAGAAGACCCAGCGGTCGCCGTCGCGGCGGAAAAGGGCCGACGGCATGTTGACGCCGGGGATGATGCTGGCGGGATCGAGAATCCAGCGGAGCGTCCAGGTCGGCTTCAAGCGCTCTTTGACCAGCAGGAAATTGGGAGCGTTGACGGTACGGTCGTGGGCCGGGTCGCCGGTGGCGTGGCACTTCAGACACGGAGAGGCGGGATGGGTGAACAATTGCCGCGCGGCCGCCAGCTCCTGGTCAGTCAGCGGCGCGAGCCTGGGCGGAATGTACGGCTCCGGCTGCGCTGACATAGCGGCGAAGAAGCGCACCAGCCGCTGGATTTCGTCGTCTGTGAGGCTGAAGGTGGGCATGCGCAGCTTGAGATAGTCGCGTACGCCGTTGCGATTGATGTCGGTGTCACTGAGGGCCGGGTTGTTGAGGAAACGAACCAGCCAGTCGGGGTTGAGGCGGGCGCCGGCGCCGATGAGCACGGGCGGCAGTTGCTCCTTGGCCTCGCCCTGGTACTGCGGGAAGGTCATCAGGGTGGATTTCTGCCCGATGCGGACCTGGTGGCAGCCGATGCAGTTGTACTTGGTGATAATCCACCAGCCCTCCTGAATGTCGCGGCGCTGGTCCTCGGGGCGGTAGTAGTAGTCGGTGGGAAAGCCATAGCCCGGCTCGACGCTTCCCAGCAGGAAGCTGGCCAGCGCCCGGATGTCTTCGGCGCTGAGGTTGGGTTTAGGCATCTTGAGCCGCTCGAGCTCCGGGCGGATTTTGCCCTGGTCATAGAAGGCCGGGTTGGCGAGCTTGCGCTCGAAGAAACCCTTGTGGTTGTACCAGCCTTCGTTCTTGGCCTCGTGGGTGAAGAGGGCGAAGTCGAGGCGGTCAACGGGCTTGCTGCCCTCGGCGGTGAGGTCGGTGCCGATGCGGCCTTCTTCCTCGAGGCCGGCCATCTCGTGGCAGCCGGCGCAGCCGTAATGGCGCGCGAGGAACTTGCCCTTGTCGAAGAGCTGCTTGTCGTCCATGAAGGCCGCGTTGGGGTACTGGTCAGGACTCAGGCGCCGCTGGGTCATGAGGAAGGTGGCGATGTCGCGGACTTCCTGGCCGGCGAGGCGCAGGTTGGGCATTACGGTCATCTGCTCGTAGCGCAACTCTTCGCCGTCGTTGGGGCAGGTGGAGTGCTCACGGTCGAAGCGGAAGGGAAGGCCGTGCTGGGCGTAATCTTCGGGTCCGAGGTCGCGCTTCTCGAGCGGGCAGTAGGGCCGGGTGCGCTCGCGCGGGTTGTGAATCCAGCGCACCAGGTACTCGTAGTTGGCTTTCTCGCCCACGCGACTCAAGTTAGCGGCGAAGCGGCCGCCCGTCTCTTGATCGCCTTCGCCGATGGCGTGACAGGCCAAGCAGCCCCGGGTCATCAAGAGCTCGCGCCCGCGGACGGCGTCCCCGCGCGGCTGCGGCGGCAGGCTGGCGGGCAGCGCGTTCTGCCAAAGGAAGGCGGAGATGGCCTGGAGGTCTTCCAACCATTCCTCCTCGGTCTGGCCATCGGGGCCGACGCCGAAGCGGGGCATCTTGGTGGTGGGGCGGAACTCGTGGGGATTGGCGAGCCAGACAGGAATCCAGTCGCGGCGGAGCTTCTGCCGGACTTCTTTCAGATTGGGACCGACCATTTTTTCTTGGCGCAGGAGGCTGCGGGCGCGCCCACGCAGCACTTCGCTCTCGGCGTCGAGACGGGCGATGGAGAGCTGGATGTTCTGGGCCTGCTCGTTGGTGAGGGCGCGGTCGATGTCGAGCTGCCGGGCGGCGCGCTGGGCGCGCAGAGAATCGAGGCGCTGCCGGGTAGCGATCAGGCGCTCGCGCTCATCATCAAAACCTTCGAAGCGATGGCAGCCGATGCAGCCGCCGGAGCGGAACAGCTCCTTGCCGTGGTTGAGCACCTCGGCGTGGTCGAGCACCATCTCGCGGGCGTGGCATTGCTGGCAGCCGGCTTCGACGTTTTCCGGGTAGTACATCGGCCAGAGCCAGTACTTGTGCCGCCCGTGCGCCTTCACCACGCTGGAAACGGCGCGGCCATTGCCGCCATGGCAGGGCGAGCAGCCGAAGCGCTCCGGGTTGTGAAGGCGCAGAAGCTCTGGATTGGGATGGCTGACGAAGACGCGCTCACCGCCCATGTCGTCTGCCGTCAGCTTCACCGGCTCGAGAATTCCCAGGTGGCAGGACTGGCAACGGTCCACAAGGTCGGTTTGCGTTACATGGATTTGCTTGATCTCAGCCACGAACTTGCCGAGGCCGCGCTCGATGACGCGCAACTTCTGCTCGCTGAGCCCGCCGAGTTTTTCTTCCAAGTAGGCGTCGCGCCGTTTGCGCAAGGTGGTGGCCGGTTCGAGGATTTTTACTCGCTCCGCCAGCCGTTTGGACTTCTCGGACTTGAGCCGGTTGTACTCCGCCTCCAGCTCGTCATAGGTGTAATGAACCGACTGGAGCGACCCATCGGCCTGGGGCAGGCGCGCCGAGTAGCCGCTCTGCTTGAGCGCCTCGACGCGGGTAAGGAACCGGTCTTTGGAGCCCGGGTGGGTCTCTGCCTGATAGACGAGGGCGGTGACTTCGCCCCGGGCGGCGGAGAAGACGTCGATGAGGGCGGCCACCTGGTGGTCAAAGAGCTTGACCTCATGGTCAAGCTTCTGCACCTGGGGGGCGGCGGCGGTCTCGGCTTCCTGGGTCTGCTGTTCGAGCTTCTGGAATTCGGGCGAGCTGCGGATCTGCTGCTCTTTGGCGGCTTGTTCGGCGGCGGCCTTCTCGAGATAGGCCTGGTAAATCTTGACGAAGCGCTTCTGGTAGACCTTCCAGGGCCGCAGGCTGTAGAACTCGTCGTAGAGCGCCCAGACCAGTGACAGCAGGAGCAGAATGGCCGACACCAGGAGCGCCCCGCTCATGGACTGGCTGAGTATGGGGTCGTTCTGGCCAGACGGCTCAGTCACGAGCAACCTCCGCGCGAGTCCCTGGGCGACCGGTCAGACGTTGAACCACGGCGTGACCCAGACGTATTTGATCCGCAAGGCAAGGCGCAAAATCATTTTGACCGGCAGCCCGATCATGGTGACGGCAAAGAATTGAATGGTCAGATATTGCAGCAGGCTCATGCGGCTGTAGATTTTGCGCGTGAAGTGGTTGAGGGTGATGAGCCGGTGCACGGCGTAGCCGGCGGCCAGGTAGTACAGCCCGAGGACGCTGGCCCCGAAGAGCGCGATGACCCACTGATTGCTGGGGACCACATAGCTGAAGGGCGGCACTTGATGGAGGTCGCGGTTGACCGCGAACTCCAAGCGGTTGTGATCCCAGGTTTGGCCCGGCCAGAACCACATCCAGCCCGGGCCGCGAATGAAGGTGCCCACGATGATCATCAACACCCAGAGACCGAGAAAACCGAAGCAGAAGGAGAGGATGGCGATGCGGCGCTGCTTGAAGGTGTAGTAGCCGTTGCCGAGAGGATTGGCGTCCACGTAGGGGATGGCCATCAGGCCGACGATGATGAGGGTGGGCATGAGCACGCCAGCGATCCAGGGGTCGAAGTAGACGAGCATTTCCTGGAGGCCGAGGAAGTACCAGGGAGCCTTGGCGGGGTTCATGGTCAGGTTGGGGTTGGCGGGCTCTTCGAGCGGGGCGTTGAGGGTGATGGACCACACCATCAAGATGAAGGTGACGATGATGGCGGCGAGAAATTCCACCCGCATCAGATAGGGCCAGACGTGCACCTCGCGCGGCCACTCCGGCTGGTAGGGAAAAGTTTTTCGGTGGTGGGTCTTGGCGAGCGGGGGATTGGCTTCGAGCTCGGCAATCAGCCGGTCATTGGCCAGCGCCTGCCGCAGGCCGTACCAGGTATAAAAAGGCACGAAGAACAGCAAGGCCACGATAGGAATGTTGTCGGGGGCGGAGGCGACTTCCCAGAGCTGGTGCCAATCCATTCCGTCTCTCTCCTCAGCCGCGCATGCCGCTGGGGCGCATGATGACCGGCGTCGGTCCTTTCTGCTCCTTGATTTCTGATTCCAACATCACCGGGGCCGGCCCGGAGATGCCGCCGTCCTTCCGCACCCGCCAGAAGTGCACCACCATGAAAATGCCCGCCAGTAGAGGCAGGGCAATGCAGTGCCAGATGTAGGAGCGGAGCAGGGCATTGGCATCCACAATGGAGCCGCCCAGGAGCGCAAAGCGCACGTCATTGTAGGGGGTCATACCCAGTTGCGGGCCAAAGGGGCCTTCGTTGCCCAGCATGGGTGTGGCGCGCGCCATATTGGTTCCCACGGTGACCGCCCAGAAACCCAGTTGATCGTCGGGCAGGAGGTAGCCGGTGAAGGACAGCAGCAAGGTCAGCACCAGCAGGATGACGCCCACGCACCAGTTGAACTCCCGCGGCGACTTGTAGGAGCCGGTCAGAAAAACGCGGAACATGTGCAGCCAGACGGTAATCACCATCAGGTGCGCGGCCCAGCGATGCATGTTGCGCAGCAATTTGCCGAAGGGAACGTCGTGCTCGAGATAAAGGATGTCGCGGAAGGCCTGCACCTTGGTGGGATGGTAGTAGAACATCAGCAGGACGCCGGTAACCGTCAAAACCAGAAAAACGTAGAAGGTAATGCCTCCCATCCCCCAGGTGTAAGCGTAGCGGACGGCGTCGCGATTGATCTTCGCCGGATGCAAGTGGAAAAAGACGTTGCTAAGAACGCTCAGGGCGCGGTTGCGCGGTTCTTCGTCGTGCTTGACCCGGAAAATCGAGCGGTAGAGCTGCGTCTTCTCCGGCTCTTGGTAAGCCTTGGCTTCCTCGAGCGCCCGCTTCTTCAGAGCCTGCGCGCCTTCCTGGGCTTGTTCGACCAGCGCGCCCAGACCTTTCTTGCCTTGCGGGTTTTCGGCCGGGCCGGGTTTTTCGTCTGCCATCCAGGTCTCCTTGGTCTGGCTACGCCGTTAGAAAGGCGCCGTCATCGTCAAACTCGCAGCGCTTGCCGCGCTCACACTTGAAGAGCCGGTTGACGTCCACAACCACTTGCCCCTGGGCGTTCACTTCCAGGTGGGCTCGGTCCATGGGCCGCGGCGCCGGCCCTTCGAAGTTGACGCCCTCGCTGTCGTAGCCGCTGCCGTGGCAGGGGCACTTGAACTTGTTCTCGCTCTCTTTCCAATCGGGTGTGCAGCCCAGATGCGTGCAGCGCGCGTAGATGACAAACAAGCGCTCTGGCTTGCGCACCACCCAGATGCGATAAGCCTGTTGGAAGCGCGTGTCCACCCCCAGGCCGAAATCCGAGGGCGTCCCCACGGTGAAAACGCTGGGAGGCTCAAACAGCGTCCGGGGGAAGAAAAACCGCATCACCATCAGGCCCAGGGCGGCCACAAAACTCCAAATCACCGCCCAGATGACGCGGCGGCGCAGCTTGAGCGGGTTGACAGGCGGCTTTCCCGCGGCGGACTTTCCGGCGGGAGGCTTGGCAGGAGCTTTTGCGGCAGCGACCGGAGGGGACGGGCTTCCGGCAGTTTGCGGCTCTTTGTGTTCCGCGTCCGTCATTCCCTGAAAGTTTGACCGTCCGACGCTATGAGCCTGAGAGAAGAGTCATTGTATCGTATTTGTCAACAACGGTGTCAAGAGACGCTCGCGGGACTTTCGACGCGAGCTTCGACCGCCCGCAACACCAGGTCGGCCAGGCAGCGGATGAACAGGGGCGAATCGTTCAATGCCGCCATCATTTCGAATTGATCAAAGCCCAGTTTCTTGGCTTGTTCGCGGGCTTCGATATCAATTTCGTACAAGGTTTCTACGTGATCGGTCACGAAAGAAATCGGAATGACCAGCACATGCTTCACCCCACGGGCACGAAGTTCTGGCAGTGCCTGATGCAGCATCGGTGTGAGCCAGCGCCCCGGCCCCACTTTGCTCTGATAGCACAGCGTGGCCCGGTTCGGCCAGCCGGCCCGCTGGCGCAGCAAGCGTACGGTGGCCTCCGTTTGCTCCTGGTAGGGGTCTCCAGCGTCAATCACCGACTGCGGCACGCCGTGGGCGCTGAAAAGCAAGTGTACATCGGCTCCGGCCGGGAAGCGCCCCAGAGCCTGGTTGATGCGTTCTGCTACCGCCTCGAGGTAGAGCGGGTGCTCATAAAACTGCCGAATCTCAGCCGTGGAGCAAGAGTTTGCCGGAAAGCGCCGCTGCCATTCTTTGAGGCTGCTGCCGCTCGTAACCCCGGAGTATTGCGGGTAGAGGGGAAGCAGCACAACCTGCGCGAAGGATTGGCGGATGACCTCGGCGACCACTTCCTCGGTGAGCGGGTGCCAGTAGCGCATGGCCACGTAGGCGCGAGCGGGCAGCGTGGCCGCCAGCTCCTCTTCCAGCGCGGCCGCCTGTCGCTGCGTGAGGGCGAGAATTGGCGAGCGGCCGCCGATTTCCGCGTAATGCTTGCGCGCCTTTGCGGCCCGCTGGCGGGCGACCAGCCGAGCCAGCGGCTCCCGGGCCAAGCGCGCGAAAGGGAAGTCAATGATATCGGGGTCGGAGAAGAGATTGACCAGGAAGGGCTCGACCGCCTCGAGTGAGTCCGGCCCGCCCAACTGGAATAGCACCACAGCCGTTTTGGGAGGCGTTGCTCGCGGGACACCGCTCATGCTTGAACGGGGCGCCCGGCGCGGATGCGTTCCATGGCCGCCAGTACGGCGTCGGTGAATTCCGTAGTGGAGGCGGTGCCGCCCAGGTCGCGCGTCAGGTGGCGGCCTTCCCGGTAGACATACTCGATGGCCCCGCGCACCAGTTCGGCAGCGGCGCGTTCGCCTAGCTGGTCGAGCATCATGGCTGCCGACAGGGTGATGGCCGTGGGGTTGGCCTGATTCTTACCGGCGATGTCGGGGGCGGTGCCGTGGACGGCCTCAAAGACGCCGTAGTCATCCGACAGATTGGCGCCGGGCACCACGCCCAATCCACCCACCAAACCGGCGCACAGGTCGGAGACGATGTCGCCAAAAAGATTCTGGCAGAGCAGGATGTCGAACTTCTCCGGCTGCAACACCAGTTGCATGCAGGCGTTGTCCACGATGAGCTCGCTGTAAATGATGTCCTTGTACTCCTCGGCCACACGCCGCCCGCATTCGAGGAAGAGTCCGTCGGACAGCTTCATGATATTGGCTTTGTGGATGGCGCAGATCTTGCGGCGGCCGTGCTGGCGGGCGTACTGAAACGCAAAGCGCGCGATGCGGGTCGAGGCGCGCTCGGTGACAATCTTCAGGCTCTCCACCACTCCGGGAATGATGGTGTGCTCGAGGCCGGCGTAGAGGTCTTCGGTGTTTTCGCGCACGATGACCAGGTCAACGTTGTCGAAGCGCGTTTTCAGCCCCGGCAGGTTGCGCACCGGGCGCAGGTTGGCGTAGAGCTCCAGCGCCTGCCGCAGGGCCACGTTCAGGCTGCGGTGGCCTTCTCCCACCGGCGTGGTCATCGGCCCCTTGAGAGCCACGTGGTTGCGGCGGATGGACTCCAGCCACGAGTCCTGCAGGTAGCGCTCGGCGCGCCGGTCGGCCAGCGGCGGTGCGCTCACTTCCTCCCAGGTGATCTCAACCCCGGCCGCGGCCACAATGCGCTTGGCCGCCGCGGCCACTTCAGGGCCGATGCCTTCTCCCGGGATGAGCGTAACGTGGTGCACGAACCGCTCCTCTGGTGAAGCGATGCGCCATTCTAGGGGAAAAACAGAGCAGCGGCAAGGCGTGCACGCCAGGTAGGGGATTGACTTTGGAGGGAATCAGAGCGAACATACGCTTGTGGGCGCGAGAGAAAAGGCGCCCCAGAGGAGCGCGACGAAAAAGCCATGGGTTTGCAACTGACTGGTACCGCCGTCATCAAAGTCAAAGAGGTTCTCGCTCAGCAGACTCCCCAGCCCGCTGGCCTGCGCGTGGGCGTGGTCGGAGGGGGCTGCTCGGGCTTCAGCTACCAGATGCTGTTCGAAACCCAGCCCACCCCCATGGACAAGATCATGGAGTTCAATGGCCTGAAGGTTTTTGTTGACCAGATCAGCCTGATGTATCTCGACGGCACGGAAATTGACTACATCGAAACTCTGGAAGGGGCCGGGTTTAAGTTCCAGAACCCGAACGTCAAGAGCACGTGCGGGTGCGGCAGCTCCTTCAGCGTATAAACGCCGTCAAACGCCGTCTAACCGTAGCAGGATTCCGAGAGCTTTTGAAGCCCCCGGCTTCAAAAGCTTTTTTTGGGAGAAAGGGGAGGGGAAGCCACAGACTGACCCCCTGTAGCTCCTCCCGTCGCAGGCACCAGATAATTGACATCTCCTCCAAGCGGGCTTACCGTTCCCCGAGCCAGATTCCCTGGGTCTCAGGCCCTGATGGCAGAAGAATGAGTCATGGAACCGCCCCGTGATGCCCCCGACCGTCGCTCCACGCGCGTGCTGATTGAGATCCCCATCGTCCTTTCGAGTGTGAAGACCAGGGGTATCCCGTTTGAAGCACCCGCGGTCACAATGATCGTCAACAAACACGGGGCGAAGGTGCGGACCACTAAGCATATGCAGGTCGGGACTTACGTGCGCGTCACCAACCCCTCCACAAACCGGTCACAGCTCGCCCGAGTGGCCTGGGTGGGGAAGTCGGATGACACTATCGCCCGGCTAGCCTTCGGCATCGAGCTGCTGGACCCGGAGAATTTCTGGGGAATTTATTTGCCGCCCGCGGACTGGCTGGAAGCGCGTTCCTGGGAGGAGGAGGAACCCGAAGCGT
>JBOGNW010000149.1:0-8218 GCA_050747425.1 Candidatus Acidiferrales bacterium | reverse complement strand
GGCCCGCCCGCGGCCTCCGCCCCGCCGGCCGCCACGGCTTCGACGCAGCCGCAAGTGATTCCGCCGCCCGCGGCGCCGCCCCCGGCAGTCAAACCCGGGAAGCGGCCGCTCGAAGCCCAGCCGGCCGTGCCTGCACCCGAAGTCAAGCCGGTGCCGCCCCCGCCCCCAATCAAACCAGCCAAACCCGAAGCCAAGCCCGCACCGCCTCCGCCCGCGCCTGAAGTCAAGCCACCTCCGCCGCCGCCGCCGGCAGCCAAGCCTGAAGTCCGGCCCGTCGAAGCCAAGCCAGCGGCGCCTCCCGCCGCTCCAGAGATCAAGCCGTCGCCGCCCCCGCCGGCCGCCAAGCCCGTCGAGGCGCCGGCGCCGGCGAAGCCCGTCGTCAAGCCTCCGCCGCCGGCCCCCGCGCCCGCCTTTGAGATTCCCGCTGAAGTGGCGGTGCCGCTGTGGAAGAAACCCGCCGGGCTGGCCATCGGCGCTGTGGTGCTGCTGGTGTTGATTGCCGGTGCTTACTTTGGCCTTCGCACCGGAAGTCAGGGAAGGCAAACCCCCACCGAAACCGCGGCTCCCGGGACAGAGGCGCCGCCCACGGCCGTCCCGCAGACTCCGCAACAGCAACAGCAAGCGCTGATGGATCAGGCGCAGAAGCTAGCCGACTCGGGCAACTACCAGGGGGCCCTGGCCAAGCTCGACGAGGCCGACAAGATTCAGGGGCCGCTCAAGACCCGCCTCGGCGACCTGCGCAAACAGATTAATGATGAGGTCCAGAACGCCGGCCTGCGCGAGATCCGGCAAAAAGAAAGCCAGATTTGGACGCAAGCGGAAAACCATTTCAAGGCCAACCGCTTCGACGACGCCGAAAAAGCCTTCAAGCAAGTGCTGGCTTTGCCCGAGGGCGGCCGCCGCCGCGCCGACGCCCAGCGCTACATCAAGGACTTGATCCCGCAACGGAAACAGGAGGAGAGCCTCTTCGCCCAGGGACAGGCGGCCGGCCAGCAGCGCGATAACGAGGCCAAGCTTCAGGAAGCCGACCGAGTTTTGCAGCAAGTGATTGCCATGAACGGCCCCCGGCGCGCCGAGGCCCAGCAGCTCCAGACGCAAGTCCAGCAGCGCCTGACGCAGATTGCCGAGGAAAAGGGCGCGGCGGCCCGCCAGCAGGAGATTGCCACGGCCGAGAACGCCATTCGCCAGGACATTCGTCGCGAAAACTTCGTCGGGGCCCGGCAGGGAGTGGAGCAGATTCGCCGCCTGGGAGGCGACCCCAGCCGCATCAGCGCCGAGATTGACACCGCCGAGCAGCAACAGTTCAGCCAGCTCGAAGGCCAGTTCTCCAGCGCCCGCCAGCAAGGAAGCAAACCAGGGCTGGAAAAACTGGTGGCGGAGTTTCGGAAGATTGCCGAAGCAGGCGGTCCTCTGGCCAGCCGCGCCGCCAATTATGTGAACAATCAAATTCCTCAGGCTGTCGGCGATATCGAGGCTGCTTCCCGCCCCGCTCCCACACCAGTCCAGCCCGCCGCCGCCGCCCGCTCCGCGACCTGCTCCGTGCAAAAAGTTACCGCCCGCAAGTACGACCGGCCAGTGAGCGCAGGCAGCATCCTAGGTCAGAATTTTATTGATGGCGGCGTGGTCCTGAACGCGGGCGCCAACTGTGGCCTGCCGGAGAGCCTCGTCCAAGGCGCGCAGGGTGACGCCCAAGTAACGCTTACTGTGACGATAGACGAGAAGGGTAGTGTCACCGATGGCCGGGTCTTGGCCGGTGACGCCAGTCTCGGGCAGTCAGTGCTGGCGGCGGCCAAGGCGTCGTGGAAATTCGCTCCCCCCAAGGTCAACGGCACTCCGGTAAAAACCAGCGCCGCCGTAACCGTTAAGTTCTAATCCCCTTCCCCCCTAAGAAAAACCGCCCGGCAGAGGCCTGCCAGGCGTCACCTGTGGGCACGTTCGTCGGCGTCTAACGCTGCGGCGTTTGTTGGCGTCTAACGCTGGTGCGCGTTTGTTGGCGTTATAACGGGTTGTGGTGCGTTTGTCGGCGCTATAACGCGCGTGCGCGCGTTTGTCGGCGTTATAACGCTAAAAAATGAACCGGAGGCCGAACTGCATCCTCCGGCTGCTAGTGTTCATGAACTGGGTGGAGAGGAACGTATGCTCGCTGGTGGCCTGATCGGTAGCGCTGATCAGGTTTTCCGGGATGACGCCGGTGACGCGCGCCGGAGTGGCGGAGGGGAAGAAGGCAAAGCCCGGCGTGGGCTGGGCGTCGGTGGCGAAGACGTTGCCGATGCCGAATCCCGGGTTGGGATGATTGAAGAGGTCGTAAATCTCCCACCGGAATTGCAGCACTTTGCTTTCGCCCCAGCGGAAGTTCTTGAAGATGCCGAGGTCCATATTGACGATGCCGGGGCCGGTCAGAACGTTGCGACCGGCGCTGCCGGCGATCAAGGTTCCCGTTCCCACCGAGAAGGGGTCACCCGGCCGCAGCCCGATGGGCGTCTGGACAAAGCGGGCGGTCATGGGGTCGATGGGATCGCCGTTCAAATCCTCATAGCCTGCCAGAGGGTCGAAGCAATTGGGGTCGCGCAAGAGGGCGACGCTGCGCACGGGGGCGTTGGGGTCGCCGACGCTAGGCCGGTCGGTGGTGAAGCGCCCGTCGCCGTTGTAATCAATGCAGGCGCCAAAGCCGTTGAGAGGAGTGAAGGGCTGGCCGGACTGCGCGGCAAAAATACCCGAGAGCTGCCAGCCTCCTTTCCAGAAGCCGCTGCGGGGAGCGATATCCCAGAGGAAACTCATGGCCAGGCGGTGGCGCCGGTCAAAGGAGGAATTTCCCTTGTCGGCTTCCAGATTGCGGTGGTCCTGGGCGAGAGGGGTAATGGCTTCTACGCCCTCCAGGGACAGCAAGGGGTCGGTGAGGAGGGAGAGGAGGTCGCCGCGGATTAGACGCACACTGGGACCGAAGATCTCGCTGGTGGTATCGATCAAGTGGCTCCAGGTGTAGGCGCTGGTGAAGGAGAGGTCGCCCCAGTGGAAATGACTCAAGCGCCGAGTAAGGCTCATCTGGAAGGCGTGGTAGGTGGAGCGACCGGCATTGTTGACGCGTGTGACCGCTCCCCGTGTGGGGTCTTCGCGGAAGTTCAGCGCCGGAAACTGGCAGAAAAAGCTGCCGGGGTCGGTGCAGACGAAGCAACTGGGGTCGCCCTCGAAACAGAAGGGGTTTTCGTCCACGCGCTGATAGAGCTTGGTTCCCTTGCTGCCGGCGTATCCGAATTCAAGCAGAAGGTTGGGGGTCAGCTCCTGCTGCATGGAAAGCGAAAAATGCTGTACGTAAGGGTTCACCAGGTCGGAGTCGACCAAGTCCTGGTTGGAGCAGTTCAGCAGGGGAATCGAGCGCGAGCCGGGGAAGGGGATGTCGGGGAGACCCGGGTTCTGATAGGGGTCGCCCGGGTAAGCTTGGACGCGGAAGAACCAACTGCTGCAATCGGCGACCCGAGTGTTGAGGCCGGCCGGGATTAGGCCAAGAGGATCATCTCCCCTTAGTAGGTCAGCCTGGCTAAATGGCTGTCCGGGAAAATCGCCGGTAGGCTGCCAGTAGCTGATCCCGATGGTATCGCTGACGAAGACCGGCGAGATGGGGCCGCTCTGCCAGATCAAGAGAGCAATGTTCAGAGCCATGGGGTTGTAATGGATGCCGTAGCCACCGCGGAAGACGGTGCGGGCCCACGGCGCCCAGGCAAAGCCCAGCCGCGGGGCAAAGTTGTTGCGGTCGACGCTGACCTTGGGGCCGTTGGGATTGAGCCCGCGGATGCCGTTGAGCGGCTGCGAGTACTGCTCGTAGCGCAACCCGGCGCTCAAGGTGAATTTCGGAGTTACGCGGAAGTCGTCCTGGAAGAAATAGAACTGGTCAAACTCCCGCAGGGGCAGCTCATCCTGGCCCTGCCCGATGATGTTCCCGGCCGAATCGGTGATGACGTTGGCGAAGCGTTGAAAGGCCACCAAAGGCCGGGAGGGGGATTGCAGGAAGTCATCCAAGCCGCGGATGACGAACAGCGGGTCGCCGTAGAAGTACTGGCCGAGGTCGGAGGGGATACTGCGGATGTTGCTCTGGGTTCGAACCCAGTTGAGCCCCACCTTCATACTGTGGCGCCCGAAATTGAAGGAGTAGTTGTCCTGAATCTGGAAAACGTTGCTGGCGGCCAGCGTCGGCCGGCTGTCGCGACCCAGCGTGAACTGCTGTCCGGCGGCGGGGAAGGAGCCCTGGAAGCTGCCGAAAGCTCCGAAGTCGTCAAACACCGAGGCCGAGGGACGCAGTTCGCGGATGTCCTCCGGAACGTTGAAGGCGCCGATTCCCTGGGAAATGCGGGTGAAGGAGAAACGGAACTCATTCAGGGCATTGACAAAGTAGTGGCGCTCACTCAACAACAAACTCTGTGTCCGCTGTCGCAAGAGGCTGCGGTACTCGGGGAGCAAGCCCAGGTCGCTGAAGGCGGCCTCGCCCGCCGGCGCCAGCACGGAGCGAGGCGCCGCCAGGTCGTCGATCAGATAGCGGCCGTAAAAGTCATCGGTGTTGCTGAAGCGGAAATCGAAGCGGGCCGAGGCCTGGTGGTCGCGGACGTCGAAGATGTTGGCGTTAGGGATGAGGAAGGCTCCGTATTCGACCCCGAGCGGGATGACGCTGACCGGCGGGTAGCAAGGGTTCGTGGTCCGGGCCGTGGGGTCGGTGGGCGGTTGGGAAGAAAAGCAGGGGGCGTCAAGGCCGGGCACCACCTGCACGGTAGGAGAAGCGAGCAGAGCGTCGCGACCCGGAGTGGCCGGCAGGCTTTGCAGCGTGGCCAAGCCGTTCAGGGTGGGGAGGGTCGAAATCACCGGGAAGACATTAGAGAGATTGGTCCGGGCGCGGTCCCACTGATAGGACAAGAAGTAAAAGGCCTTGTCCTTGGCCAGCGCCCCGCCCAGGGTGCCGCCGATTTGATTCTCATACGATTCCGCCGTCTTACCTAGCAAGGCTTGCTTCTCGACCTGGTTGCGGGCGTTGAAGGCGTCGTTCTGGCCGAACCAGAACAGGCTGCCGTGGCGAAGGTTCGAGCCGCTCTTGGTAATGACGTTGACGGTGCCGCCGCTGTTACGGCCGAACTCAGCCTTGAACTGGTGGGTGAGGATGGCGTACTCGGCAAAAATATCGGTGTTGGTGAACTGCGTGGCCCCGCCGCCGAACAGCGGCTCGTTGTTGTCGACGCTATCAATAATAAAGTTGTTGAACCGCCCGCGGGAACCGTTGACCGAGAAGGGCACCAGGGTGCTGGCAAAGCTGAAGGTGCGCACACTGGCTACGCCCGGCGCCAGCAGGGCGAGGTTGTTGATGTCGCGAGTCAGGATGGGCAGGTCGGTGAGCTGACGCTCGGGAAAAGCGGTGCTCAGGGTCGGGCCCGTGGTGTCGGTCATCGGAGCCTTGGAGATGACTTCGACCACTTCTACTTTCGGGGGGATTTGTAAAGTGAAATTCTCTACCGTGAGCCGGTTTACGCTCACGTACACGCCCGTGTGCTTTTCGGTCTGAAAACCGCCCAGCTCGGCGGTTACCTCATATTCTCCCGGGGTGATTTCGGGAACCCGGTAGTAACCCTGGGCATCGGTGCTGGCTACGTAGTTTCGTCCCGTGGCCCGGTTGGTCACGGTGATGCTGACGGCGGCCAGGGCGGCGCCCTGAGGATCGTTCACAACGCCGGCGATGACGCCGCTAATGGATTGGGCCCACAAAGAAACGGTGGCGCCCAAAGCCAGCGCGACTACCAGTGCCAGGATGACAATCCGAACTAGTCCGCGCTGCATGGCTTCCCCTCCTGCGCGCAACCTACCGCGGCATCTTCAAAGACCTGAACCATCGGTGGTCTTGCTCATCCCGAGGCGAGGGCTGCCGGCTCTTGCCTGATCCCACTGCTGCAAGGTGCCAGAAAGACTCCCGCTCCCGTGGATAGTGTTGCTTGATAACAGAACTGCAATTTTGCTGTCAAGGAACTTCTGCGGGCGGGCGAAACTCGCTTGGGGGTGTCGTCCCGTTTTGGGTCATCGGCGGCGCCGAGTTTCTTCTTGACTTGCTCAAAACCGCCATAGTAACCTCCGCCCGCTATTCCAATTTTCTTGCAACGTACTCGGGGTGGAGAAGCTTCTTGCCTGCTACAGAAACTGGCGCGTGCCTTTTCTCAGGACTGGCATGACGGCGGCTGAGGTTCTGCGGGGGCCAGAAGCGAGGGCAAAAGGGGAAGTCAACGATGCGTTCCTTAACAGTGCTGCGGCAGAAGTCTCCTCGGAGTAAATCCACCTTTCCCACCGCGCTACGTCGCCTCGGGGCGGCGCTGGTCGGAGTCGCGCTGGGCTTCGGTCTCGTCGGTTGCGGAGTCGGCGCCACGGTTCTGCCGGGGAACCTTCCCCCCGTGGGCGGCGGCGCGGGGATTGCCATCGTCACTTTCGACACCGTGGATGGCGTGCTTGGACGCGTCTACGAAAAGCACATCGAAACGTCAGGAACTACTCCGCCCATCATCGCCTGCACCATTCTCACTGGCGCCCTTCCTCCCGGACTCACAGTGGTGACGGGGGAGGATTTCACTCCCGCCGATGTAACCGATGACGACGAGTGCATCATCACCGGCACCCCCACCACTCTGGGCACCTTCGGGTTCGTGCTGGAGGGGCGCGACAGCGCGCTCATCTCCTCGACCGACGAAGAGGACTTCACCATCACCATCCGCCAGGAATTCCAAATCACCAGCTTCGACGTCGTTGATGCTGTGGCCGGACGTGATTACTTCAAAGCCTTTAAGGTTTTCACCAACCTGAGCAACAACCCGACTCCCACAGAAATCGCCTCCACCGAGAGAGGCAATGGACCCATCGTCGCCTGCAACATCCTCGGCCTGCCCGCTAATATGAGTTTCACCTGCGTGCCCGATGGAACAGGCCTGGCCGTCGATGTCACCTTGTTCAACAGCGGCGTCCTGGCCGCCAGCGGCCCCCTCGCCCTCACCATCGAGATCACCGACAGCGACATCGTGCAGACGGCCCGCGTGGTCGTCGTCGGCCGGCCTCTGAGCAACGCCACTACCTCGCCTTCCTTCGCCGTGGGCTTTACGATTCGCGCCGAGTTCACCATCACCAGCGCCGTGCCCCTTCTGCCCGAGGGTACCCAGACCGGCCCCTACAACCAGGTGGTCAGCGTCACCACCAACCTGACCGACAACGCCAACGACGTTGGCCAGGCGGGGGAGTCTGGCAACGGGCCCGTCACCGATTGCGTCATCAACGGCCTGCCCACCAACCTCTCTTCCTCCTTTGTGCTCACGGGCGGCGGGACGGGCTGCGACATCACCATTGATGGCGGCACCATCACCGACCTCATCGGGCTCTACACGCTCTCACTGGTGGTTTCTGACTCCGACATCCTCCAAGCCGCCGCCATCGTGGTGAACCTTAGCTCACAGGTGCAGAACCCGACCCTGAATGTCAACGGGCCTCTGGCCTTCACTCTGAGTACCGTGGATGCGGGCACGACCAACGCCTGCACGGGCGGAACCTTCGCCGACGCCTCGAACGTCGCCCCCGACGCCGTCCTCGGGCGCACCTACGGCGGCCCGGCGCGCTGCGACCTGCTTTTTACCGCCACGGGCGGTTCGGGCCCGATGGTCTGGACACAGAACAGCGTCGGTTTCTTGGTCTGCACGATAGAGTCCATCAACCCGTCCGACAACCGCCTGCTGCGCTGCAACAGCGCCGGCGCGGGCGCCAGCGGCGCCACCTTTGCGCTCGACGTCGAAGTCACCGATAACAACAGCACCAACGTCACCCAAGACGTCAACACCCACACCTCACACACGCTTAACGTGCGCGCGGCCCTGACTCTGACACCCGCCACCGCCACCGCTAATGCCCCGCCGCCCGGCGTGCAGTCGCGCACCTACGGTGACACCGGCGCCGGCTTTACCGCTCTGGTCTATAACGCCGCCAACGGCCTCGCACCCTTCGTCTTTACCCTGCCCGCCTCGGTGGGGGCCCCGGCCGTCAATGGCGTCCCGGCCAACGTGGCCTGCGTGAGCGCGGCTACTTCGGCGACCTGCTCCAGCGGTGTCAACCCCGTCACCGCTGCCGTGGGCAATTATCCCTTTACAGTGACGGTGAACGACACGCAGAACGACACCACGCCCAGCGGCAACGCTCCGGTGGCGCGCTCGATTGATATCTT